>NZ_BAAHBI010000068.1:0-38844 GCF_054776755.1 Spirosoma litoris
ATCCATACCACAAAGATCGGTCTTTCTCACAAACGCCTTATTTTAATGCGTTCAACCTGATCCGCTATTTGGGTGGCAACTTTTGGTAGAAAATCTTTGTATTGACTGGGTCTGGCCTTACTTACATTTTTTACCCCTACATAAAGAAAGACATAACCATCCATAGTATGCCCTTTTCTCATCACAACGATATCGGTGTTGTCAAGCTTTTTAGGGAAGAGAAAAGACCAGAAGTACCATAACAGAGCAGCTAAAACAAATAGCCAAAATAGGGTTTTACGCGAGGGGATTAATTGGCGTTCCATGTGCGTTTCATCGTGACAATATACGTTAGATAATCAGTAAAAGGTCGATAGCCATATTGGTGTTGCAGAATCCACTGGGATAATACTCCACCCCGGTAATTGAAGCGTAGGTAGTTGACTTGACCTAACGAATTAGCGAACCCCAAATCCTTGTCATAGTCATCCTCGCTCACCCCAAAAGTATCCAAATAGCGAATAATGATGGTGGCATAATAGCCCCGCTGACTTTGAGTCAGAATTGGTGTAATACTTTTGACTCGTACATCAATGCCCTGTGTGCCTCCAATCGTGAATAGACTTAGCCGTTCGGCGTCCCCTTCGCCAGGAGTAGCATTTAGGGTGAGCGCATCCATGGCGCCAAAAGATGGGAACACATTTGTTTGACATTTATCTGTGAACCATTGAATATCCAATTTCTTTGCTGGCCAGATGGATGCCGGTACGAACTCCTTTTGGTAATTACCGGGGTCACTGTCTTCAGGTTTGGCCAGATTGCCAATCTTGCGAAAGAACAGCGCATCCACAATCTGAATCATGTTATTAATGCGTCGGTTGCCCACATCGGTGCTGTAGATCGCATCGGCAATACCCTTCATCTGAAAGAAATCCGTGCCACTCTTCTCGTAAAAGTGATTGAGTAATTGAGCGGCTACAGTCTCATAAAACGTCTTGTTGGGTCCTGTATACAGACTGCTTACCCCAAGACCTCGGTTCTCATAGCCTTGTATTTTCTTCAGAAAGAAATCTTTCACTCAGACTAGACAAATCTGATCCGTGAACTTACTAATGAGTGGCGATCACTGATTTTCTATAAAGTGTTCATTATCTACTTTTCTCAACTTCAACGCCCTCCAGAGGAAGCTGCATATAGGAGGGAGTCTGTGTATTGAGGTACTTCAAGTCTTTTACATACCAGCGTATAAATTCAGGCTCTTTGCCGCAATCCCAACCCTGCATCAGTAGAAATGAATTAGGCACTTCCTCTTCCAACTTATAGGGAGTCCAACTTTTTGCATAACTTTCTGTTTTGGGGTGATATATCAGAAAATAAATATCAATCTTTTCATGAGCGGTATCGGCTATTTGGGCAGCTACTTTGGGCAAAAAATCTTTATACTGACTGGAGGTCTCTATACAAACATTTTTTACGCCTATACACATGTATGGGCTTCTGTGCTCCCACACGCCCCCTCCTAAATCTTTTTCTTCTCCTATATAACTCTTCTGCATGACAATAATATCTGTCATATCTAGTTTCTTATGAAAAAAGATGCAACGATAGTAGTACAATATCGGCGCTAGGATAAGTGTGGCGATGATTACAGTGCGTTTGGAGATTAATTGGCTTCCCATGTATGTTTCATTGTTATAATGTAAGTGAGATAATCGGTAAAAGGAGAATACCCATACTGGTGTTGAAGTATCCACTGAGACAACACACCTCCCCGATAATTGAAGCGAAGGAAATTGTCTTGCCCTAACAGGTTATCATGTTCAGTAAATAGCGACAAATCTTTGGCATAATCATTCTCACTAACGCCAAAGGTATCCAGATAACGAATGATAATCGTGGCTTCGTAACCCCGACGGGTAGGAGTTATAATAGGCGTTATCTCTTTAACTCGAACTTCGATTCCCTGCGTGCCACCAATAGTATATAAACCCAATCGTTCGTCATCCCCTATACCCGGCCTGGGATCAAAAGTAAGGGCATCAGTAGGCCCAAATGAAGGAAATACGTTGATTTTGGTAAACTTATTAAACCAATCCAAGTCTAAGTAAGGCTTACAATAGTATGGACAACCGACAAAGCCCGTTTTGTAATAAGTGGGATCACTATCCTGCGGTTTAGCCAGATTGCCAATCTTGCGAAAAAACAACCCATCTACGATTTGGATCATGTTGTTGATGCGTCTATTACCCACATTGGTGCTATAAATAGCATCGGCAATAGCTTTCATCTGAAAGTAATCCGCACCACTCTTCTCATAAAAGTGATTGACTAACTGAGTAGCTACTGTTTCGTATAAAGGCTTGTTAGTCCCGGTGTACAAGCTTTTTATGCCGTCAGCCTGACTGGCGTAGCCTTTTATCTTATTCAGAAAAAAGGTTTTTAGGAAGTTCTCACTCAGATTACTCAACGTACCATCCTGTACTAGAGCAGGAAAAAGAAGTGGTTTGTTTTGAAGTTGACTAATTCCAATGGCAATGGGAGTTGGGATGGTCACTACATTCGTGAGATATTGAGCATAGGCAGCCTGATTGGCTGTATTCCAGACAGTGCAAATCTCCCGAAAATAGTCTTGACCATCAGGACTAATTGGAGGTCTATTGGTGTGACTTTGTCGATCTTCTGCTATAGCGATAGGATTTCTTCTATCAGCAAAAGCAATTCGTTCTTGGCTATCATCGATTTGATTCTGATCAGAAGCGCTTACAGTGACTGTAATGGCCAAGTCTCGTTGTTGAACCGTTTCACCTATGATCTGCGCATCTGCCTTAAAGGTATCTATTATCCGACTCTGTATCTTCTTAAACTGACTGTTAATGGTGGTATTAAATTCGGTTTCGTCAATAGTTGTAGACCCATTGGCAGCGGCCAGCAATTTTATGGCTAGATCGCAATCTTTATTTACCAACGCATCAATAACCGCTGAGAGGTCTGCCGGAAAGACAACGGCGGTACCACTGAGTTGCTGTTGTAAACTACTCAAGACGGTCTGGGCATCGTCGGGCGTTTGAATCAGGTTTTTTAGCTGACACAACATTTTATCATAGAAAACAAGCATGGCTTTGGTAAACTCGATCTCTGAAGAGCAGTTATTGCTCACTCCCGTCGATACATTGATGGGAGGAGCCCCCACCCGACCACCCGAAGGATCAGGTGGAGGTAACGTATAATCCCCCTCACAAAGCCCACCACTGGCCAATGTACAGCTATAATGATAAGTAGGCGCAGACGTAAAAGGGCCAACGGTTAAGGTAGTCAGAACCGCGCCTGCCTTATCTGTCCACACTACTTTGCCACTGCACCAGTCGGTGTAGAGCCTATAATAGCTGCCGTCTCCACTGGCGCTATAGGTAAAATTCTGAATAGCTCCTTTCTCCATGCCAACCGACTCATTGCAGGGGCCAGGTGTAGAGGGAGCTTCGGCCGGGCCACCGCTGATATACGATCCTGGGATGTCAGGGAAACCCGGATCATAGGAGATCACCACCCAATCGCTGTACATACAGGGGGTGCCATTGCGTACACAGGAAACCATGTAGAGGTCCTGGTCGGGTTGGGGATCACCAAGGGGCTGGCCGTTGAAATAAAACTGATAAAGCGGGGGACGGTTCACCGTAAAGCGTCGTTTGCCGCGACCAGCCGGATAATCCTGAGTCACATACTGATCACCCTGGCGCGTCTTCTTCTTCCACTGAATATCGTAGTTGGTATCGCACCAGGAAGCACTAATGTAATACTGGCTTGTGCTGATATTACCACTTTTATTGTCGACCTGGAGGCCCCGGTCACAGTCCCCTTCTTTAAGCTTAATGGTTTTAGTGGCAGAGGTTTTACCATTGCAAGTGACGGTATAGGCTGTTTCGGCCAACAGGGTGACCAACAGGCTCGAGCCGCTACCAACAGGTTTTCCACCAACCGACCAGCTATACTGTCCTTCCTGACAGGTAGGGCTAAAGCAACCTGTGGCATGTAATCGGGCGGGGAATCCGGCATAGACCTCGGTGGAGGTAATCTCCAGAGTAGGCTCCTGAGTCGCCAGGATGATTTGCTGAGTCACCTGAATCTGGTAGGGTGTAGTACAGGTGGCGGTAATAGTAGTGCCTTGATTAAGAGTGAGTTTGTAAATCTCATCGGGTCCACTCGTATGGCCATCGCTCCAGGCAATGGTGCTCCCAGCGGGGCATCCCTGGGGAGTGATCGTGACCAACTGGGTGGTGCACCGCATCACCGACTGAGTCGTGCTAATCAGTTCGAAAGGAGGGCACTCCACATCGTCAGGTTCTTTGTTATCGACGGTGAGTTGGGCCGAATTCTGGCAGGCAGCCACTCCATCGACCAGACAGGTAGCCGTGTAGGTGGTATTTTCCAGGGGTTTGGCGGTGATACTAGCTCCCGTTTCGCCCGTGTTCCACTGAACCAATCCATCGTCACAACCTGCCGTAGTAAGCACAACCGCTTCGGCAATTTTGACTGCTTTCTGGGCAGGGGTTACGGTAAACTGACAGTTTTTTACCTGCACAGTTACGGTTTGGTCGCAGGCTGGGTTGCTACAAGTGGCGGTATACAGATAAGCCGAGGGCGTTGTAGCCGGAACAGGTGTATGCGTAAGGATGGGACCAACGCCCACCAACTGATCACCCGCCGACCAACTTACATCGCCTATGCAGCCTACAGCCGTCAGTTTCACAGGCTTGCCTTTCGTCACACTGGGAGTAGCCACGTCGATACGCATACAGGCATCGGAGGTGATGACGATTGTTTTGGGATGGGTTGCCGGATAAATTGTTTCCGACCCATCAGCATTGGTGATATGACAG
The DNA here is from genome assembly GCF_054776755.1 of Spirosoma litoris. Lineage (NCBI taxonomy): Bacteria > Pseudomonadati > Bacteroidota > Cytophagia > Cytophagales > Cytophagaceae > Spirosoma > Spirosoma litoris. The sequence goes on from NZ_BAAHBI010000068.1 coordinate 4,854, forward strand.
GCTGCGTAGTAGGTCGTTGTAACAGTCGGAAAGGGCAGGTAGACTACATTAATTGGCGGTTCAACGGGCGAAAAGGTATTGTCGCGAAACGCTATCAGGCGTGATTGAAGGCTAAAGCCCGCATCTGTGCTATTAGTCCAGGTAATTATGCCTGGACAAGGACTGCTTAATTGCATATCCAGGTTATAATATTGGTTGTAGGCCGGATAGGTAGTCAAGATAAAGGCATCAACAACCGTAGGCGAAATGACCTGATAGGAGCCCGGAGTCTCACTCTTACTTACATTACCTACTGATATGCTCTCGGTCCAGGCGATGGATGCCTGGTAAATGGGGGTGCGAGGCACTAAGATGGATGCGGTACACCCATTGGCGAAGGTAGCGGTATACAATTTGTCAGTTGGCGATACCGGGACGTTCACTTTTGTGGCCTCTGTCGCATTAATGACCTTTCCCGTTGCGTCTTTTAAAGTAAAGGCATAGCCGGAGCTGACTCCAACAAACCCGGCGGGAATTTTATCGGTCGTATTAATGGCTAAATAATGTCGATCACAGGCCTGAGATGGTTCTGGAATCGTCAGTGTCACAGGGGGGCAGTTTGCACCTGACGTACAAACCGCCAAAACGGTCACCGAACCCTCTACCCCCTCCAGATAAAACTGATTATTGACTCGACGTGTAGACGTGACTGTACCAGCAGGCAATTTATTTTCAACCGTCGGTGTAACAATGCTCCATTGTACTTTACTGGTTTCACATCCACCAACATAGCCTATATCTACATCTTTTCTTGTTTTTTTAGAGAGGCCAAAAATACCCGATGACACGGTATAAATGCTTGCATAATTGATATACAGCGCCGTAATGCAGGTCTGAATCGTTAGGGGAATGGCATTAGCATAACACGTTTTAGTGCCATCGACACATTCTGCCGATACAATTATATCAGCTAAAGGAGCAATCTGAATAGAGCGTTTATCGCCTAATCCATTATTCCAAATTAGTTTTCCTGAGCCATCACACCCAGTAGCGGTTAGGGTAACCACACCGCCCTTTTCGATGGAGGTAGTTGATGCACTAATTTGAAAACTACCCTGGCATTCGGGCGAAGAAATGTTTACATCTACTGAATAGGTGCACGATTTTTGCGTACTGCCACTCCCCATCTGGCAAATGGCCGTGTAAGTTGTGTTTTTCTTTGGAGTAACTCCTACTGCATGATCCCCCAGAAAAATGCCACCCAACTCTCCCGTTTCGCCGTCGGCCCAGGTGATGGTATTGTTAGTAATTGTACCAGGCGTACCATTCGACCAGGTTAATTTACCACCAACACAACCCGTGGCCAGAAGCACATGTCCATTCGTGATGGAGGAATTGGTCGCATTCCGGTCATCAATACTTAAGGCGCAGGAAGGGCCACTCGCTAGACGCCCACCGGCGGGAGCACTGCTCTCATTGGTGCTGCTATAGCCCACCAACTCGTAGGTATAGGTTTGAGTGGGGTCTAATCCCGTGAGTTTTACCTGATTGGTGGTGGGGTAAACCGTCCGCTCTACTCCTGCCAGATCTTTATAGACCAGCTTGTAGCCTTTGTAGAGGCTATTTGTATCCCAGCTAATAGTCAGCGTGTTGTCATCCTGAACTGTATAGGTCAGATTCTGAGGAATAGGTACCTCAGTTGATAAGGTGGTAAACGGCCCCTGATAGCTACTCACTAGATTCGTACCCTGATAGCCTTCAACCGTATACGTGTAGTTACTACCTGGTTTCAGATTCAGTAGTTGAATACTTGGGCTGGTCACCGTCTGGAGCAGTTCGCCCCCATTCTCCAGCTTATAATGCACCACATACTTGGTGAACGATGCATCACCCTGCCAGCTGAGTGTTACACTAGTATCGGTCAACTTGCTGAGCACGACAGGCGTAATACCCGGTACAGTCGGCAAAGTCGTGGTGGAATTCGTGAGTTTATTGATCTGGACAAACAAAGCCTCGTACCGAGCACTCAACACCGATAGATCCGTAACGGCACTGTCACGCTGAAGCGTCGTGAGCGTCTGATTGACCTGATTCATCAACACCGCTAAACTATCCCGGATGCTAACCACCAACGGATCAGAACTATCTCCATACACCGCATCGAAGGAGCTTTTGAGCGAGGCACTTCCCTGGGCAATGGCTCCCGTGTACTGAATCAGGGCTTGCCGGGTTTCAGCACTGACCGTCTGGCTGGTCGACTGAGTAAGCCTCACCACCACCGAATCATACTTGGCCAGGGCTTCCCCCAAGGTGCCCACAAACGGCACAAAGGCCGTAGAACTGCCTGGGGTTGTGGTCGAATCTGTGGTCGTCTTACTGACCAGACTGGCAATCAGGCCTCGCTGAGCGGACAGAACCTCCGCCTGGGTGGCCCGCTTGATGCGAAAATAACCCGATTCCGGTACAGCATATACGCAGCCCCCATTCGTCCCCGGCTCACCCGCCTTGGCACTTACCCCCGAAAACTCCACCAACACCATCGTCCCGTTCAGAAACGGCAAGCGGGCCAGCCCCTCCCCCGACAAGGGAGAACCGCCCCCGACCTTCGTCACAAATACCGCATAATCATAAATACCCAGCACATCCCCCACGCTCAGGCTGGTCAGCTCCCGCTCGCCGGTGGGCAAACCCACACTGGGGTGGGGTAGCTCACAGCCCGCAAAGCTGCTGGCCTGCACAGCGCAGTAAGGTAGCGTCAACAGGGGTAAATCTGTATTCGTTGACGTCGTACCAGTAGAAGTGGCCCCAGGGCTGGTCTGGGAGTTAGTCACCACACCCCCGTTGGGCGAATTCGGCTCATTGATTACACCCGGTGGTGGGGTAGTCACGCCACCAGGGTCGGTCCCACTCGACACACCCGTCCCACTACTACTCGTAGCCGACTGGATAGCCCGGGGAAAGTTCGTGTAAAGAGCCGATAAACTGGTAGGGATCTGGGTTTGCCCATCCACGCCCGTCTGCACCCGAATCGCAATCGGGTTGGTTAGTTCCAAAGGCAACTCGGGAGCCACATCCGGGGCTTCATCCCGGATGTTCCAGGTCTGGATCTCACTCGGAGCCGATGGGGCCGAACCCCCACAATCGGTGCGCATCCGAAACAGGTAGTCCGCCGTGGGATTCAGACTTCCAATCACCTGCGAGGTCCCACTCACCAGCACCGTTTGCCAGTTGGCTGCCGTGGCCAGCTTGTACTCCACCACATAGCCTTGGGCTCCTTCAGTCCGCTCCCAGCTCAGCTGCACCCGATCGGTGCCCAGCGACTGGATGGTAAAGGCGGGCGGAGTGCACTCCTTGCCGTAGCGAAACCAACTTACCTGGCTCCGCCCCTGATTGACAAAGTTGGTTAGTTCCCCACTCAGATCACTGACCGTTACCTGCACCACGTAGCGTTTGCCCACCTCCAGGGGTTTGATCCACTGGGTAATATCGGCTGCATAACTGGTGGTGGGTACGGTCTCGTTCAGGCGGGGTTCGGTGCAGGTGAGCATCACCAGTTCGGTGGGTTCGAAATCGTCGGGCACTTGGCAAACCTGTAGGTGATAGACGGCCTGGGTGGTGGGTGAAGCAAAGTGGCGGGGTGCCCAGCTGATGGGCACCTTTTGCAAACTGGTGACGGGGACTTCCGTGCCCGCCATGGGTAGGTTTAGGATGGGAGGCTGTGGGTAGGCCAGCACCATGTAGGTTTCACTGACGTTGGAGACGACCTGTCCGGTAGCGGCTTCGAAGGCCTGCACCTTGAGGGTATAGAACCCTTCGGGTAGCTCGATGGCGTAGACCGATCGGGGATCGATGCCCTGGGTCTCAATGGCGGCTGGATTAAAGTAGTTGGTTTGCAAATCACTTCCCTTGAGTCGGTTGACGACTCCGCGCTGGAGGGTGATGAAGGAAGGGGGCAGGTAGGTATCGCGGGATTGTACCCGGATGCCGACGCCTTCGATGCTCCATTTGAGGTAGACCTGAACGGTAGACTTGGTAAGGTCCTTGAGCAGCAGATCAACCAAGAGCCGTTTATCCGAAGAAAAATAATCAGAAAGTCGCTGGGAGAAGGGGGCGGCAAAGTAGGCCGTAGTTTGGACAGGATAGTTCTGAACTTGCTGCGCCTGGCTCAACCCAGCGGTTAGGCAAAATACCAACAGGCAGAAGCAACGCAGGCGGGACCATCCAGTCCGGGACAATCCAGTGCGGTATTGTAAACGAGTAGTCATCAAGGTGGGTGGTTAGTGGGTACGCAGACTAAATTGATAGGAGAGCCCCAGGGTGGCCGTCAGCTCACTGAAGTTGGGCAGGTAACGGTCGGTGCTGGTGGCCTGGCGACTCAGGTAAATCAGACTGGCCGTCAGGCTTAGCTGGGGCAGTAACTGGCCCGACAGGCTTCCGCGGGCATTCAGGCTTTGCTCCTGGGTATCCAGCGATTCCTGAGTCGATGTGCTCGCTGAACTGGCTGTTCGACCCCAGGTATACAACCCACTCAGGCTGGTTTTCCAGTGGGTGCTCAGCGTTTTATTCAGGCTCAGGGAGGGCCCCCACTGGCTGCTGGGCAGGTTGCTGAAGTTGCTATGGCTGAAATTGAAGCCCGTTGTCAGCAGCAGCTTTCGGCGGTTGTGCTGGTAGGTATAATCCAGGCTGAGATTGGTCAGGTTACTGCTTTGCTGTTGGCCTCCCTGGCTGTCGTCGCCCCGCTGCACCAGGCCGTTGAGGGTGATGGACTGGTTGATGTCGGTCGACGCGTTGGGTAAGGTGAGCGTACCCATCACCATCAGGTTCTGGTTGATCTGGCGGAAATTGAGCGTATCCAGGGCATTGTAGGGAGTCACCTGCCGGAGGTAATCGTAGGTGGATCGCAGGTTGGAGTAGCTGCTAAAGTTGGAATAACTGACCAATAGATTCAGTTTATCGGTGGGCAGGTAGGTCAGGTTCAAACTGCCCACCAGCCGTCGGTTGGTTTTGAGTTTCTGCTTCAGCACGTTATCCTGCTGAAAGCCCGCCTGTCCGCTCAGGGTTAGTCGTCCCTGTAGAAACTGGGTGGCCAGTTTACCCTCCACCGTTTCCAGATCGTTGACGAAGTAATAGGCCCCCAGGGTTCGGTAGTTGGGATCGACCCGGCTGTAGAGCAGGCCGGTTTGCAGGGTTTTGGTTCGGTACTGGACCTCCAGCCGAAACGCCTTTCGGTAATCGGTCGAAGCCCGGGGCGTAAAGGTGCCCAAAAAGGTGGTGAACAGGTTTCGGGTAGTCCCTTCGGGGGTAGCCCGGCTATCATTGGTAATGCCTGATACGGCCAGTTCGGTCGAGACCAGGAATTGTTTATACACCGTCTTGCTGCCTTTGAGCGACACCACGGCGTTCTGCTGGGGCAGGATGTTATACTCGTCCAGCGAATAGGGCAACGAGCTGATGCGGTCGGAAGCGGTGAAGTAAATCAGCTCGATGGCATCATCCTGCTTTCGATAGCCCAGTTGAAGCCCCAGCCCCTGCTGCTTGTAGGACGGGTAGTTGTTTCGGACGGTTCCTGTCGTATCGACCTGAATCGCCCGTTGCAGGTTTCCCAGCATGAAGCCCGCAAAGAAGGGCGAGCTGGCCGATTTATAGGTCAGGCCAATGCCATCGTAGCGACGCCCGGCCAGCGTGTAGGGCGAGAACTGAAGGGCACAGGTGCCCAGCTGGGCGGTGAAACCCTTGTAGGTGGGGCGCAACTGAAGCCGATTGAAGGGCTGTCGAAACGGATTGGCGCCAAATTGAGCGAGCGGATTCCCCACGTTGACCCCGCTATTGTTAAGCGCCTGATTGGAAAAACTGAACGAGATGGGCATCTTGATCTTTCCGAACAGATCGGCGGTCAGATTGCCCGTGTAAAGAATATTGAGGGGCACATTCCGATCAGGAATACCCGAAGCATGGTAGTACAGATGATTCCCCGTAATCATACCCGATAGGCCGATGCTAGGCTTGGGCACCAGCTTTTTCAGGTTATCCATCGGATTTTTGGTCAACTGGTTAACCAGTGAGTCGACTGCCTGCGCGGAACTCTGAAAGCTCAGGCTCAGCAGCCCTAAACAAATACAACGAAAACGAATCATTGGAAACGGTGGGTAAAGCGGGTTACGAACGGAAGTGGTTTTGACATCGCCAATCCGTTTAGTTCATAATCAGCACCTTTTGCTTGTAGGTCGACTTGCCCGCACGGATCACGATCACATAGATATCCTGCACAAAAGCCGTCAGACTGATCTCGAAGGAATAGGCCGTTTGCCCTTTCGCTTCGGTCTTATAGACCTGAGCCGAGTTTAACGAACGGGTGATGGTCACCTCGACATCACTGGTCTGGCTCAGATCGATCTGGAGTTTGAACTTGCCGTAGTTGGGGTTCGGATAAACCGTCACCTTACTGAAGTTGATCTGATCCTGATAGCCTAGTTGGGGATCGGTTTGTCCGATATCTTTTCGATCAAAAATCTCGATGTCGCGCTGCTTATTATTCCGACAGTCCTCTTTGGTGGCCAACATGTTGATCGTGTATTTTCCCGGCGTAACCACCACGAAGCCGGCCCGACTGGCATTTTGTTCGACCAGGTACGCTTCGGTGGGGAAGGTCCAGTCGACAAAATCAGCCGATGGACTCGATACGTTCAGGGCGTACACGGTATCGCCGACAAAGGCCTGCACCGCCATCAGAAAATCGGCGTTCATGGCTTTGCTGGAGTTGATGAGCCGGAACTGTCCCGTCGTCTCACAACCTGTCGCATTTTTGACCGATACGCTATATACCCCCGGATCGACAACGGTAATGACCGACTTCGTACTCAGCGACTGGCCGTTGAGAGACCAGGCCACCTGTTGATCTGGATTTTTGCTGTCCAGCGTAACGGTTTGCCCCTTACAAACCACCGCTGAATCGCCCAGCTGAATGGGGAGTAGTTTATCGGGTATCGGAATGACTACGGGTAGACGAAGCGCACAGCCATTCTGGTCCGTAATGGCTACTTCATAGCGACCTGCCGCCAGATTTGCATACCGCAACGAATCCTTGCCCGTAATGGGAGCAGTTGTTCCCGATAACGTGCCCGAATAGGTGCCTACACCCCCCGTCAACTGAATCCCGACGGTCCCGTTGGCATCGCCAAAGCAGCGGGGCGTTTGGGTTTGGATAGCGGCCGCCAGCGGTTTAGGCCAGGTGAGCACCACCCGCCGGATGGTATCCTCGCACCCTCGCCGGTCCACGGCTTTCAGGGTGTATTCGGCCTGGGTAAGGCCGATAAATCGTCCCGTGGATTGCGCGAGTCGGTTATCCAGCCAATAGGTATAGCCACTGTTGCCGCCACTGGCCGACACGTTAATGATCCCGTTTTGATCGCCCGCACAAAGCGGATCGATCCGATCGGTCAGGCTTAGGCGCATCTTGGCTGGTTCAGTGACGGGGAGCGAGGTCGATTGCCGACAGCCATTCTGGTCCTTGACCCAGAAGGTATAAGTACCTGCTTTCAAGTCGCCAAACACAGGGTCGGCATAGTAGCGCGTTGTATCGACAGCGTACCGATAGCCCGATACACCCCCACCGGCCAGGAGTTGAACCCGCCCATTGGTCTCCCCAAAACAACGAACCGTATCGGCATAGATGGCTTGTAAGGTAACCGCCGTCGGCTGGGGAACCAGCGTGGGCTGGATGAGTTGACAACCGTGAGCATCAACGACCCGAATGGAATACGTCGCTGACCGAAGCTGACTAAACTGGCCACTCGCCTGGAAGCTGGTATCGCCCGGTGCGGCTCCCCCAATCGCGTAGCGATAGGGAGCGGTAGCGCCTTGACCAACCACCGTGATGGATCCCGTCTGATCACCAAAGCAGTCATTGGGTTTGATGGTCGTCTGGACCGATAAGGCTGTGGGTTGTTCGAGAGTCAGTGAAACCTGATGCCCACAGCCGTGACTATCGGTAAAAGGAAGTACATAGGGGCCAGCAGTTAGGCCTACAAAGGCAAAAACAGGCGATGTCGTTGGATTTCCAGGCCCCGTTGTCTGATAGGGGGAAGTTCCGCCCTGTATGCTCACCGTAACTTCGCCATTGGCTTCACCCCAGCAACGAGGCTGTTTGGTCACAAAACTGGACGTAATGGGTGCTGGCCAGGTAAGCCGAATGCGAGTGGCCGTGGTATCTGTACATCCCCGCCGATCGACCACCCGAAAACCGTAACTAGCCTGCGTGAGCCCCGTAAACGAACCACTCGGCTGAGCCAGCCCGTTGTTTGTGGTATACTGATACCCGCCATTGCCTCCACTGGCTACTACCTGAGCTTTGCCACTTGAGTCGCCATAACAAAGCGGGTCTAGTTGGCTCAATAGCTTAAGTTGCAACTTGGTTGGCTCCGTCAGGGTCAGGCTCGCTTTGGTACGGCATTGGTGGCCATCCTGAACCCAGAAGTGGTAAGTGCCCGCCCGTAAGCCACCGAATTGATTGTCGCCCGCATAACTCAGGCTGTCGATCGAATATTGGTACGTTGGGGTACCACCGCCTGCCACGAGCCGAACCCGCCCGTTGGTTTCGCCCTGACAACGAACGGTGTCAGCATACAGGGGTTGAAGCGTCAATACCGTCGGCTGTTGCAAGGTAGCTGCCTGCGTCGTCACGCAACCATTGGCATCCCGCACCCGCACGGAGTATCCGCCCGCTCGTAGACTGCCCAGGGTCGTGTTGGACACGTAATTCGTACCGTCAGTCGAATAGGTATAGGGACTGACTCCCCCACTCGCTGCTGCCGTTACGGCCCCCGTCTGATCGCCAAAACAATCATTGTCTTTGGTGGTTACGGCCAGATTAAGCAGGGGCGGTTGCGTGATTAACACCCGCATACTATCCAGACAGCCTAATCGGTTCTGTACCACAACCCGGTGCACCCCAGCGAGCAAGCCCGTAAAGCGAGGATCGTCTCGGAAGCTTCCCCCATCGATGGCGTAGCGGAAGGGCCCGGTCGTTGCTTCGGCGGTTACGGTCAACTGCCCATCGCTGCCTTGCCAACACTTAACCGCCTGCCGGTCTGTCAATCGTAGACCCGCTCCGTTTTGGGGGAGCACTTCCAGGCTCAGGATCGTTGGGCAACTGGAGGGTACATCTTCCAGCCGCAGGGCATAAATCCCCGGCGCCAGATTCGTAAAGTTGCGAGTACTTGTTAACGGCCCATTATTGAGTGAGACCTGATAGGCTCCTGAACCACCCTGGATGTTGGTCAATTGAAGATCCGCATTGGGTGTGCGGCAATCGCGGGGTGTCAGCGTGTAATCGGCTCGTAAACTGTTCGCCAGCGTTAAACTAACGGGTTGGGTGTATAAACAGAGACTATCCGCTACCGTAATCAAATAGCTCCCTCCGGCCAGATTATCAAACCGGGGATTACTCGATAAGCCAGCCTGGGTACTGATGCCATAACTGTACGGCGGTCGTCCGCCCACCACATTCTCGACCACGAGTTGGCCAGTCGCCTGCTGACAGGAAGCGGGTGGCTGGGTTTGTACGTTAAAGCGAATGGCGGAGTTGCGGGGACTAATGGCAACCGTATAGTCGCCCGTACAACCGGCCCCATCGCGAGCGGTAATCAGGTAGTTGCCCGCAGCCAGTGCTTTGAAGATCCCATCAGCCGTCGGGGATGAGGTAATGGCGACTCCCCGACGATCCTGCCCGCTCATCGAGAACACATACGATCCATTGCCTCCAACAGCACTCAGTTGAATCTCGCCCCTCGTATAATATTCACAGTCGACATCTACTTTTCGCAGGAGGCTCAGCACGATTTCATCAGGCTGGGTTAGGGTTTGACCCGTTAGCTGAGCCGTACAGCCCTGCGCATCTTTTCCCGACAACAAGTAGGTGCCCGCAGCCAGACTCGTAAACGTACCGACCGGGCTCAGTGTACCATTGTTAAGCGCATACTGATAGGGAGCCGTACCCCCACTGCCCGCAACGCTGAATTGTCCGCCATTATCCTGATAACAGGTCAGTGATTTTCGGCTCGTGACCGCCAGGGTAAAGGGAGCCTGAGGTTGGCCGACCACGATCGACAGACTCGTAACACAACCGTGGGTATCCTGCACACGAGCGGTGTAGGAGGCAACCCGTAGCCCGCTAAACTGAGATGAGGTCTGATAAGCAGCCGTTGGCAGCGCAAAACTATAGCCGGGGGATCCGCCAGTAGCCGTCAGACTCACCGCCCCATCGGCTCCGTCGAAGCAGCGCACATCGCTTCGGCTACTCACGCCCAACTGGAGGAGCGTAGGCTGCGTGACCGATACGGGCGATGTGGTCAGGGTACAGCCATTGGCATCTTTGACCCAATACGTGTAGCTATTAACCGATAGATTACCAAAATCTGCTGAGTTCTGGTAAGCCGTGCCATTGGCCGAGTACTGATAGGGCGTTGTTCCACCCGAAGCAGCTACCCGATTCAACCCTGAGCTACCACCCCAGCAGGCCACTGGCTGTATGACTGACGCACTGGCAGCTAAGGCCGTAGGCTGCGTGACGACAAATGCCTGACTGACTTGACAGAGATTGTCTTTCAGGTGTAGCGTATAGTTGCCAGCCGCTAAACCTGTAAACTGAGCGGCTGGCTGATAATTGGTTCCGTCAAGCGAATACAACAGGGTACCTACCGCCGTCGAGCCGGTCGCCGAGGCCGTCATACCACCGGTCGACTCGCCAAAGCACCCAACGGGTTTCACCGAAGCGATACTGAGCAGCAATCGGCTCTGGTAGCCAATTGTCGCCGGTACGGTGATCTGGCAGTTGTTGGCATCCCGAATCGTTAACGTATAGACCCCTTCGGACAGACTCCTAAACGTATTGGTCGAGGTAAAACTCGTGCCATCCTGGGCGAACCGATAGGGGCTGGTTCCGCCCGTGGCACTGAGCGAAAGCGCCCCATCCGATCCCCCCGAGCAGGCGACCGCCTGTAGGTTACTTAGCCCCCCCTGTAAAACCGCCGGTTGGCCAATGGTGGCCGAGGTAGAGGCCAGACAGCCATTGGCATCCTTTGTTTGCAGGGTATAACTCGCAGCCACTAACCCCGTGAACTGCCCCGACGCCCCAAAGCTGGTCCCTGTTCGGGTGTAGGTATACGGGGAGACACCACCCGATGCGGCTACGGTGAGACTGCCCGTGGCACCGCCAAAACAACCAGCGTCGGTTCGGTCGGTAACGGTTAGTTGTAGCGCAGTGGGGTCATTGAGGGTCAAAATTCCGGTTGTGGCCACGCAGCCGTTGGCATCCTTGACCCAGTATTTATAGTTGCCCCGGGCTAGTCCCGAAAAATTAGCCGCTGTCTGATACGCGCTACCGTCGGCCGAAAACTGGTAAGCCGTCACCCCGCCATTGCCCGCTACGGTGACCGCCCCATCGGCACCATTATAACAATGAATGGCCTGGGTAATGGTGGCCGTAGCGCCCAGAGCTGGTGGCTGACTGAGGCTAACGGGCAGGCTCACACGACACAGATTATCCTGTGCCGTTAGTGTGTAGGTACCCGCCCCTAAACCCGTAAACTGAGAACTTGCCTGCGAGGCACCCGAATTGATCGAATACTGCACAGCACCCACCGAGCTGCCCGTGGTGGTGACACTGATGGCGCCCGTGCTGCCGCCAAAGCAGGCGATATTCTGCAGGGAGGTTACACTAAGGGCTAAATTGCTTTGCGTCGTCAGGGTGGTACTTACCGAAGCGCTGCACCCATTCACGTCTTTTACGGAAAAGGTATACCCCCCGGCCGCTAAGCCCGTAAAGTTGGCCGATGAACCGTAAGCGCCACCGCTCTGACTATATTGAAATGGACCCGTACCCCCCGCAGGACTCAGGGAGACGGTCCCATTCGTATTGCCCGAACAGCTTACATCGGTCTTACTAGCGATCGTCAGGCCCAGGGTGGGGGGCTGACTGACGGTCACCGTACGGGTAGCGGTGCAGCCCGAGGCATCGCGCACGCCAACGGTATAGGTCGTGGAGGACAGGCCCGTAAAGGTATTACTGGCGGAGTAGGCACCACCATTCAGATTGTATTGAAACGGCGATTTCCCACCGGTGACCGCCAGGCTAATCTGACCGGTAGCGGCCCCACTACAACCGGCGTTAATAACCGTCGGGTTTAGCGACAGATCATCGGCGATGGACAACTGTTGGCGGGTATATAAAACTCCATCGACCAGTACCCCAACCCATCCGACCCCTGGCTGAGTCGGTGAAAACGTAACAGATGATCCGTAGGGTAAAACGCCGGTGTTGGATAGGCTTCCTGCCTGGGCATCAAAGACAACGAATCGTTCCAGTTCGTCGACCAGTACATTGTCGACGTAAGCCCGGAAGTAATGCCCATCGTAGGTGATTTTAAAGACCGAATGACTATAATCACCCGTAAAATCCTTCTCGCTGACAGCGCTGGTATAGGTTGCTTTCTGGATGGCGAAGCCCGTATTACTGATGTAGCGGAAGCTCATCGCGCCAATTCTCAAATCCAGATCACCACTGTATACCGCGCCATTGTGGTGGTATTCTATGGTTAGCGGTGTTTGTCCGGAGTAAAACTGCTGGGATATAAACTGAACAGGCCCATCAAACGCCAGACTGCCATCCGCTCCGATTGTATAATTAACAGCCCCCTGGTAGCCTATATGCGCAATTTGGTGGCCAGCCGCCGTCAGTGGATTTCCATTAACCAGGAATTGACCAATTTGGGAGGTTATTCCTTTCGTATTCGTCGACGCAAAAAATGAATAGGTGTGGAGTCCATGAGCGCCAACTGAAACAGGCTCACATCGCCCCACTGCTAATGGCGTACTAAGTCGATTGTAAGGAGATGTTTCGTCACCGGGAGGAATACCATTGCTGGCATGACTCTGCCCAACAGGTATCTCCACATAAACATAATCGTCAGTAATCGTTTGTGAAAAGGGGGTACTCCCGCACTCATCACTGACCGTGAGGACATCGCCAGGCTTGAGCGTGCCAAAATCAAATTCAATAAAACCTAGACCGCTGGCAAACCAGAAGAATTGATAACCAGGCAACTGTTGCCCATTGAGTGTAAAATGAACCTGATTCTGATTGCCACAAACATGATTGTAAGTATACACCCGTCGGTCGGTGTATTTGACCGGGTTCATGTAGAGCTTATTCTGGGCCTGGGTGGCACTTGCAAGGCCCAGCATCAGGAAGCTGACCAGACAGAAAAAAGAAATAGAAAGGTAATGGCGTGAAGTAAAGGTTAATGGCATAGAATCGAAACTAGTAGTGGTTACAAGGAGGCCAGATCCTCACCGGCTGTTAGACGGGTAATCAATCTAATAGTAATCGTATACTATTAATTATTTTTTTCGGATCAGTTTAGTGACAATTCAACTGACTTGCTAGTCAGGGTGTTCATGAATCCGAGGTAGCCTTAATGGAACAGATCAGATCAGCAGTTTGATGAGGTTCTGGGAGAGAACCCATGATTGAGCTAGGAAATGAAAAGGCGGATTGGTCAGGAGGATTTGATTAGGTGGGATTGAAGGTAATGGCAGCCTGGATAAAGTTATTCCCATCAGTGCATAGCCCCTGGCCAGACTTGCTACAAGACTAAACGAGTAAATTCAGTTCTACAATTACGAGTGTAAGCATCTATAGCTAGGTCACCAGACTCTGGCTCAGTGGTATGTCGAAAGAACAGAGAAGAGGAACAAAAACTACAATTCCTGGCTCTGCTTCTATAAGTTTAATTTGGTCCCCTAAGCTGTCCAACAATCGGGAGCACCTTCGCCTTCAGGTCACAATCATATTGCCAAAGCGTTACGGCATGCTGCCAATTCGATTAGTAATCAGAAAGACTATGACCGGGCCGCCCTTTAGGTTTGTGAGCTGGTAATATTCCGAGATTTGGTCTTTTGCCAGTAGTCAACCAGAGAGGGCTACCCTACCGGGCCGCCGAGGAGTCAGCCCTATGCTCCGATTTAGGTCCCTCTCTGTTTTAACTTGCCCAAGACTCGGATAGAAAATCGGGTTGGTGGCCCACAAAAGGGTTCGAGTAAAAGCGAGTTGTTGACTACACCTTCAAAACTAATCAGCATCATGGACTTTTACCACTTCGTAGGTATCGACATTTCTAAAGACACATTAGATTGGGCCGTCTACCCCCCCCAACAAGGTATCCTCTTGAGCATCCAAACCGACAACACCCTCAAGGGTATCAGGTCGGCTTTAGTTCAATTGAAAGCCTTGCCGGGTTGGAACTCCGCTCAGGCTGTGTTCTGTCAAGAACACACGGGTATCTACAATGCCCATCTATTGGAACTTTTGCATGAACTGAAACTGTCAATCTGGCTAGAGTCATCCTTACAGATCAAGCAGGCCGGCGGGATGCAACGGGGCAAGACTGACAAAGTCGATGCCCAGCGCATCGCCCAATACGCCTATCGCTTCCGTGATCAGATGCGACTGTGGATACCCCCACGCGAAGTTATCCAGAAGTTAGCCTTTCTGAGTGCAACCCGCCAACGGCTCAACCAAGCTTACAATTTACTGGCTGTACCTGTAGCCGAACAGGAAACCTTTGTCAGCAAGACGCTTCAAAAGACCCTCAAAGGCCAGGTCAAAAAGTCGCTTGCCGCTCTCAAAGAGGAGCAAAAGCTGGTTGAAACGCAGATAGACGAACTGATTCAATCGGACTCGCGATTGAAGGAGTTGTTCGCTCTGATGGTTTCCGTACCGGGTGTTGGCCCGGTGATCGCAACAGAATTGCTGATCGTCACCAACGAGATGCAGACCATCAATGAGCCTAAAAAGCTAGCTTGTCATGCAGGCGTGGCCCCTTTCGAGTACCGTTCGGGCAGTAGCATCCGAGGGAAAACCAAGGTGAGTCACCAGGCGGCATCGGCCGTCCGACCGAAAACGACTGAAAGCATTGATCCATTTAGGAACTATGTCAGCCATCCAAGTAGCAGGAGACTTTCAGGAGTACTATGCTCGTAAACTTAAGGAAGGTAAGCCAAAAATGCTCATCATCAATGCTGCCCGCAACAAGCTCATCCATCGGGTTTGCGCCGTAGTGCGCCGGGGTGAAAATTATGATAAAAATTATACGCCAGCTCTTGCTTAACCCATAGAAATCGGAGCGGCTAACGCCTTTCTTTAAGCGGATCGCTTCTAAGAAAGGGCGGATTGCCGCCATTATTGCAACTGCCCGTAAACTGGCGGTATTATCTGGAATATGATCTCCAAAGTCGAAGCTTATCAAAAGAATCGGGTAGAAATGAGTCTGGAAAAGCAACGAACTGTGAAACTGAAGCATTTGGACAAGAGACTACATGCACTCCAACTTACCAAAGAGAAATTAGAGAGACTATTCTTAAAGCACTCGTTGTCAGAAGAGTAGTATCCAGTTGTACAGAAAAAGCTGTGGTCATTCTCAGCCGACAAACCTGACGCTGACTTACCGGTTTATTCAGTCCGAAGAAACCAATTCCCCAGCAAGACTACCCTAAAAAGTACTGAATATCAGTAATATTGCATATTACACATATCGTAATGGGATAACGTTCACTCCATCAGATAGTGATCTAGCCATGAGCACAGCCATCGACAAGATTTCCTGAGAAAACTCCCGACGCTATGGCAGCCATCGCGTGCTGGAAGCTCTGAAAAACAGGGCATAAAGGCTGGTCGACATGAGGTATGTCGTGTGACTTTAAGGATCAAGGACAATACTTGTGGAGCAACTTGGATTAAGCATATAACTGCGTGAGCCGATATAAGAAAAATTCCACATTCCGAACCCCTCTGAACTGGCTCCTGAACGCTTTAATTTTAGCATTGAACGACTCGGCTGAAGCATTGGTACTGCGATTGTCAAAGTAGTTCAGAATGGTTTCATAGTGGTTCTGATCGAACGGGCGACCGTATTGAAGGCTTTAAAACCCGCTTGTCGCACTTTTTCATGCCACTTAGCCAACCGCCCTAAGCCGTAAAGTTTGTCGGTGGTGTTTTCAAAGATGTGACTCAGGGATTGACTCAATTCATAAGCGGCCTTCAAATCTGGATAGCGATCAAACAGCAGATTGGCCCGCTCTTGCTGACTTTGGGTCCAGTCAGTGGCCTTTTTGTAGAGTACATAGCGGCTGCGAGCTAGTAGTTGTTTGACCGTGTCGCCATTGGCAAGTACTTTTGGTTGATAGTCAATCTGTTTAAGTTTAGCTTGTTCAAGAGCCTCATTTTCTGCTTCCAGCGCTTGCTATCGGTACGCAATCCGCATGTCCTGAACAGCCTCCAGGGCCAGTTGCTACACATGAAAACGATCAGTCACTTGGGTCGCTTTGGGAAAACATTTTTTAGCAATCAGGGCCATATTACCCGCCATGTCCAGGGTAACCTCTTTTACCTTTTTGCGTTGACTTTCAGGTAACTTACGCAAGACGTCAATGACTGTATCGGCTTTAGTCCCTGCGACAATGGCCACGATACTACCGCATCGGCGGTCCGGCTTTGCCACCTTTGGCGGCTTTATTGGTCAGAATCGTGTAGAGCTCACCCTGCGATAGGCTCGTTTCATCCAGCGATAGGTGTGGACCCAGATTCTGAGGATACAAAAGCCAGTCTTTGGCATGGGCTCGTTGATCCCAAGTCGAAAACGTACTTAACTCGGTTCGGTATTGGCGGGTCAGCCGATTACCATCAACGCCATAAAGACGGCCAAGGCTATTGGTACTGTGGGGGGATGAATCCGTCAATCTGGTTTAAAAAAAGCGCAAAGTCTGTCGTCATTCGCGTGCCCTGTGCCACCTGATTCAAATCTCGGGTTTCTACTTTTTGCGTCTTGGTATTGAGCCAGCGACGGCGTTTGATCCCAGAAACACACGTTTGTCTCGGATGGGGAAGTCCTGAATGATGATTTCGGGCCGAAAGCCCTTGGATAATAGTTCGGCTTTGGGCTTAGCCGACTCCTGGTAGTTTTTCTCTTCTAAATAGAGATGAAGTAAATCCGCTGATGGCTCGACGCGAGTTAGTTGGTAATAAGTTAGAAGGAACGCCGGTAAGAGGTATTCGACTAAAGGCAAGAAACTTTCCAAAACGAGCTAGACTTGGTGAAAACACAAACCTAGAAAAATACAACGCCCTCCACAAGTATTGTCCTTGATCCGCTATTTCTCTAAGTTATCACAAAATAAAAAGCCGCAACCAGTTGATTGCGGCTTAATTATGTGCCGAAGGCGAGACTCGAACTCGCATGTCCGTAAAGACACACGCCCCTGAAACGTGCGTGTCTACCAATTTCACCACTTCGGCAGTACGCTCCCCTTATTTGGGATTGCAAAGATACAATTACCTTACCCGTACACGCAAGATTTTCGCTTAAAATTTTCTCGATTACCGAGTAAATGATAGTCGTTTTCCTACCTGATCAGTCAGAAACTCACCGTTTTGATACACTAACTGGCCGGAAACAATAGTATGCGTCACGCTGGAACCAAATGTATGTCCCTCCAAAGGCGACCATCCACACTGATAGTAGATACCTTCTTTCGTAACCGTTGCGGGTTGATTCATATCGACTAAAACGAGGTCTGCCCAGTAGCCTTCACGGGCATAACCACGACGATCTATTTGGAAACAATCGGCAGGGGCATGGCTCATTTTACGCACAACCGTTTCGAGCGGTAATTTCCCCTGCTTCACAAAATCAAGCATGAGCAACAAAGGATGCTGCACTAAAGGTAGTCCAGACGGAGCCTGCCAGTAAGATTGTTGTTTTTCGGCCCAGGTATGGGGTGCATGATCAGTCGCAATGATATCCAGGCGATCATCAATCAAAGCAGTTAGTAAAGCTTCTTTATGATGAGGAGCTTTTATGGCTGGATTGCATTTTATCAAATTCCCCAGGGTTGCGTAGTCTCTGCTATCGAACCAAAGATGATGTACGCAAACCTCTGCCGTAATCCGCTTTTCGGTAAGTGGAAGTTTGTTATCAAATAACGCTAATTCGTCGGCAGTCGATATGTGCAGAATATGCAGTCGGGCATTGTGCTTCCGGGCCAATTCAACCGCCATCGACGATGACTTCAAACAAGCCTCTTCATTCCGAATCAATGGGTGCAAATCGGCTGTAGCGCGATCGCCGTATTCAGCCTTGTATCGCTCCGTATTGGCCCGAATGGTGGCTTCATCTTCGCAATGAGTGGCAATCAGCATAGGGCTTTGCCGGAACAGACTATCCAGCACCTGCTCGTTATCGACCAGCATATTACCCGTAGACGACCCCATAAATACCTTGATGCCGCAAACCGTTTTGGGATCGGTGCGCAGTACTTCGTCGAGGTTGTCATTCGACGCACCCATGAAAAACGAATAATTCGCCAGCGATGTCTGAGCAGCAATCGCGTATTTATCGGCGAGCAAGTCCTGGGTTAACGCATTCGGAACCGTATTGGGCATCTCCATAAAACTGGTAACACCACCAGCTACAGCTGCTCGTGCTTCCGATTTGATGGTTGCTTTATGAGTCAGGCCTGGCTCCCGGAAATGCACCTGATCGTCGATAACGCCAGGCAACAAGTATTGTCCATTTGCCTCAATAATCTGGTCTACATAGGCATCCGACTGACCCGACTTAATTTGGGCTATGAAACCACCTTCAATCAGCACATCGGTCTCAATAATCTGACCTTCGTTCACTAATTGGGCATTACGAATCAATAGTTTACTCATAATAACCGGGCAGCTTCTTTGGCGAAATAGGTTAGAATTACATTAGCGCCAGCTCGCTTTATGGCCATAAGCGACTCCATCATAGCTCGTTCGCCATCGAGCCAGCCATTTTGAGCAGCCGCTTTAATCATGGCGTATTCACCACTAACGTTATAAGCAGCAATAGGCAAATGGAAATTGTCGTCCAAAAGTTTGATGATATCCAGATAAGCCAGCGCTGGTTTGACCATCAGAAAATCGGCCCCTTCTTCGAAATCAAGTTGAGCTTCGATCAGAGCTTCGCGACTATTGGCCGGATTCATCTGATACGTCTTTTTGTCACCAAACTTCGGAGCCGAATCAAGTGCATCGCGGAATGGACCGTAAAACGCACTGGCGTATTTGGCGGCATAGGACATAATTGCTACGTCATGAAAGCCGCCTTCATCGAGTACTTGCCGAAGATAACCTACGCGTCCGTCCATCATGTCAGATGGACCAATGATATTCGCTCCGGCTTGTGCCTGTGCCAGGGCCATTTTCCCTAAGACTTCCAGCGTTGGATCATTCAGAATTTTACCGTCTTCCACAATACCATCGTGTCCATCAGAGCTATAGGGGTCCATAGCCACATCAGTCATCACCATTACGTCGGGAAATCGATCTTTAATGGCCTGAACGGCTTGCAAATACAGGCCATCAGGATTGTAGCTTTCGGTAGCGTATTTGTCTTTTTTGGCTTCAGAAATATTTGGGAACAGATCGAATGTCTTGATACCCAGGTCAACACACTCCTGAATTTCATCCAGTAGTAAATCCAGCGATAAACGATAGATGCCGGGCATAGAAGCTACTTCCGACCGTACGTTCTGTCCTTCTACAACAAAGACGGGCAAAATAAAATCAGTGACCGACAAACGGGTCTCCTGCACCATGTCGCGGATAACGGCCGATTGGCGGTTTCGACGCGGACGACGTATTATATTTATCAAGGTTGTAAAGTTGTAAATGTTATAAAGTCCTAGAGTTGCTGAATGCATCAACCAGAGCATCAACTATATAACTCTACAACTATATGACTTTATAACTTTTTTAAACAATCAATTTGAATCCTTCGCCGTGTACGTTTACTAGCTGAACGGCCGGGTCTTCTTTAAGATACTTCCGCAGTTTGGTCACGTACACATCCATGCTTCGGGCGTTGAAATAAGAATCATCCCCCCAAACCATTTTCAGGGCAAAGCTACGACTCACTGGCTGATTGAGGTTCTGAGCCAGCAATTTTAATAATTCAGATTCTTTGCTGGTCAATTTCTGCGGTTGCGATCCGTCTGTTTTACAGGAGAGTAGCTGGTGTGGGTAATCAAATGACAACGAGCCAATTTGATAAACCGAAGGGTCTGCGGCATCATTCGTGCGTTGGTACCGGCGCAAAATAGCCTGAATCCGCAGGAGCAACTCTTCCATACTGAACGGCTTCGTCATATAATCGTCGGCCCCGACTTTAAAGCCCTGAATGGTATCTTCCTGCATGGATTTAGCCGTGAGGAAAATAATAGGGACATCCCGATTGCCCATGCGAACTTCTTTGGCAAGCGTGAACCCATCTTTCTTGGGCATCATCACATCGAAAATACAAAGGTCGTAGTCGCCCTCCATAAACAGTTGCAGGCCCTGATCACCATTAATGGCGCGATCGGTCGTATATCCTTTCATGGTCAGGTATTCCTGCACCAATTGACCCAGATTAGGGTCGTCTTCAACGAGGAGAATGGTTGGCATAAATTTCAAAGAGTGAATGAGTGAAAGAGTGAAAGAGTGAATTATACCGGATGGTTTTCGCTCATTCACTCTTTCACTCTTTCGCTCACTTTATAAGGTAAAATCACTTCAAATGAACTGCCCTTCCCAAGTTGGCTTTCAACCAGAATCTGGCCGTGGTGTTCATCGATCATTTTTTTCACGTAACTCAGTCCCAAACCGAATCCTTTCACATCGTGGCGGTTGCCTGTAGGAACTCGGTAAAACTTTTCAAAAATTCGGCTCGTCTGTTCCTTCGACATGCCTAATCCCTGATCCGTAACGGTAATACTCACTCCTTCAGGAAGGCTTTTAGTACTTAACGTAATGTGCGGGCTTTCGGGCGAGTATTTAAGCGCGTTATCCAGTAAATTGTACACAATGTTGGTTAGATGAAGTTCGTCCGCTTCAACCACTTCCCGGTCGGCGTCGAAATTCAGTTCGACCTCTCCCCCACGTTGTTCGATTTGCAAACCCAGATTATTCAATACCTTTTCGATAACGTCATGCACGTTTACGGATGATAGGTTCAGCTTAATTTCACCCCGATCCAGCAGGGCCATTTGCAATACCTTCTCCACGTGCGACCCTAATCGCCGGGTTTCATCCCGAATGATGCCCATATAACGGGTCAATCGAGAGTCCATTTGTTCGGGCCGTTCAGGTAAATCGCTGCCATGTCCACCCGAGGCTAACCCTACAGGTATGCGTCCCAGTTTCGTCTGGCTTTCTGCCCGTAGTTGCTCCTG
Source organism: Spirosoma litoris (assembly GCF_054776755.1). Classification (NCBI taxonomy): domain Bacteria; kingdom Pseudomonadati; phylum Bacteroidota; class Cytophagia; order Cytophagales; family Cytophagaceae; genus Spirosoma; species Spirosoma litoris. The sequence continues at coordinate 26,127 of NZ_BAAHBI010000068.1, forward strand.
CGCCATTTCGACCGCGAGCGAGATAGTCGATATAGGCGTTTTGAACTCATGGGTCATGTTATTAATAAAGTCGTTCTTGATATCGGCTAGTTTCTTTTGTCGCACAATCGTGTTAATCGCGATGTAAAAACACGCCAAAATGACCAGGATCAGAACGGCCGAAGCAGCAAATGTGAAGCCCAGACGTTCTAAAATAAACTGCTGTTGGGTAGGAAAATAGACATATACGTAGTTCCCTGTTTCGACGAAATTGTTCGGGAAAAGTACCGCTTTATACCCTTCTGCATCGAGATGCTGGGCTTCCATACCCAATGAGGTAAACAGAAATTTCGGCTGCTGGCGGGTACGAACGCCATAGGCAAATGGAATGCTAATACCCCGCTCAACCAATGACTGACGAAGCAGCGTGTCTAACGCAACCCGATTAATCCGGTCTTCTATGGGCCGATCAGACAAGAGCAAGCCTTTAAGGACATCTTTAATCATGTGGGACTGCTCCTCGGCCCGGTGCTGGCTCATACTAGCCGGATGCGTAGGAATGCCTGGTTTAATAGTTGCCAGGTTATTGGGCAGTGGGTCTTTACGGGGCTGTCCTACTTGACGCTTACGCTGCTTGGCTGCCCGCTTGAGCGAATCCTCATTAACCTGTTTATTGATCCGGATTAATTCGGTGCTTAATACCGTCTCAACCCAGTGGTCAAACTGCTGCTGTTGAAGCAATTGAGTTTGCCAATCACCAACTGCCATCAGCTCCTCCTGTTGCCGGAAAAACTCAACTACCACCGCCGACTGCTCCGCAGAAAGCGGTTGAACCGTTGGATGAAGCACATCAGATTGCACCACAACTGCTCCGGCAGGCGTCATACCCAGCGTCATTTGGCGTGAGTTGGGCGTTGGATTCTGCGAGCGCTCCGCTTTTTTTAGTTCGACCAATCGGTTAGCGTGCCCTCCCGTTCCCTGGGAAATTGATTCTGACGCGTTCGACTTCCCATCTTTCTTAGCAATCGCTTTCAACCGATCCTGCTGTTCACGAGCCTGGATTCGCTGTTTGGTCAGGTACACAATCTCCTGCCGTTCCAGCGTTCGAACAACCTCCTGCAACGCATCGGTTACTTTATAGGCAAATTGCTCTTTCTGCAACCGCAAGGCGCTTCTAATCCAGAATACTTGCAGGCATACAAGACCCAGCAAGCCTATGGCCATCAGTGCGACAATCCAGCGTATGCGTTGTTCTGACATTTTTTTACTCTTTTATGCAACCTTCGCCCAATTTCTGCATCTATTCAAAAACAGAGCGTGGTCAGTAAAAGTACGAACCGGGTAGCCTACTCATTGGCTCGTTAACAAACTTTAACACCCCCTGAATCAATTGGTTTAGCAACTTATTGTTCCTTCGTTTGCAAATAATCTATACTATGAAAAAAACAGTTTTTGCCGTCTCCCGGTTCACACCGGCCCTATTGCTGGCAGTTACCTTTAGTGGTATGGCCGTAGCGCAAAAACCGGTGTCCCCATCGCCAAAATCGGATAATAATGAGGTAAATGTCCGAATTATTGAGCGGAATGGTGATGAAGTTCGGGAAATCGAACGCACCTATCGTGTGAACGGAATGAGTGATCCAGAGCGCGATAAGATGGTCATGAAATTAGTGGATTCACTGAAAGCTACCCGTAAAGATGGCCGTAAGCGTCAGATGACTATCATTGTGGAAGACAATGATAGTGAGCGAATTGTATCACGCAAGCGCATTGGCCCAGGCATGAAACGTGTTCCGGGCGATGCTTATGCCCAACGCGATCGCTTTCAGAAAGATGACTGGAATTTAAGAAACAACCAAAACTGGCAACAGGAATTTCGGCGGGGAACGGATTCGATGGCCGATCAGCTTCGTCGGTTTAAGATGGAGTTTCCGAGAGATTTTGATCGCCAACTGGTTCGCCCATTCGAAGACTGGTCTCGTAACCTGGGCGGAAAGCCTTCTACGATTCGGGGATTAGATGCTTTCCCAAACAATCCCGACCGCGACCAATTGAATGTTCGTTTTACAGCGCCAGAAAAAGGTGACGTAAGTATTATTGTCACAAATCCGAAAGGAAAAGAAGTCGCCAAACGTGAAATCAAAGATTTTTCGGGTGAGTTTGTGGGGCAGATCGATCTGGGCAAAAAAGCGCAGGGCATCTACTTCATTACCGTTACCCAAAATGAAGATGGTGCCGTGAAGCGGATCGTCGTTCAGCAATAATTTGCTAACCGGGTGATTGAAAAGGGAATAACTACCTCAATCAATCACCCGATTAGTGTATCTCAAAAAAATAATTCAAAAAATTTAGTACTATGTATTGCAAGATACCAAACAAAACATATAACTTTGTAGTGTAAATAAAGCTAGTGGTCATGAAAAAGTTAATGGTAATCGGGATTTTGTTAGTGGGCGTCAGCGGTCAAGCCTTCAGCATGGGGCACCCACACAACATGTTTGCTGCCCGGAAACAGCTACGGGCTAAAGCGTCGGCATCTGTATCTAAATCGAAGCCACTGACAACAACCTGCTGGCAGCAAGTTGTGCAGGTAACAAAAACAGAAATCAGCGAACGATTGCTGGCTGCTCTCTCCAACGTACATCCAGCCCGCTCTTATTAATTTTGTCAGCTTCCGGCGCTTTCCAAAGCTGGACAGTTATTCTGTAGCCTGATTCGATCAGGTACATTACTCCCCTCATTCTCTGGCCCTAGCGGCCATTTGTTGTTTACACAGCCCCTGACGGCTCTCCTCCTTTCGGATAATCATCCTTTTTAAAACGCTTACGTTCTTTCTTAGTGAAAGCAGGCCTGCGGACACGGCATCATTATTGTGGCTTTTTCATTACCTAATTGTTTCAAAACTTCTATCTGCTATAGAACTCCGTAAAGCCAACGGGTAATACTTTCCCATTAATCCTTCTGGCATCATTCGCACAGAAATAAATCAGTATCAGTTTATTGCAAGCTGCACAACCTTATAGTCTTATTTGCCTGGCAGGCAGTAGTATATACGTCATTGGCGCTCGAAAGCACTAATTTTTGAATTTAATTTTGTATTAATCCGTTATGAATAACAATCTATCTATCTTTTTTCGTTAAAAATTTAGATAATTCAATGATTAGTAACGGTTTTCGATAGGCTTTGGCTATTTTTATGGTTTTCCACAAACTACCGTTAACTGACTTATACTTTTTTTACCTTCAGAGTGCCCATGCGGAACATTGCTGTACGACCAATTTTACTTGTCGGCCTCCTGTTCGTCAGTTTGTTAACAGCTTACGGTCTGACAAGACCAGGCCGTAACCACTGGGCGAGGCATTCTCATTCAAGATCTCATAAAGCCAGTAATTCGAGATCTCATAAGGCAAAATCCAAAATCAAACGCCAAGCTCCAGCCCCTGCGCCAGTTGCTATTGCCGTTGCTTCACCCTACAAATACGGAGCGGCTGCCGAAGGCGTTGAGGTGTTTACACTTCCCGATAGTGGCCGTATATGGGTCGACAGTGTTTTCAAGTCGCTAACGCCAGAACAGAAAGTAGGGCAATTTTTCATGGTAGCGGCCTTCTCAAATCGCCATGAGAGCCATTACCAATACATCGACCATCTGATCCAAAACAATCATATTGGTGGATTGATTTTCTTTCAGGGTGGCCCTTACCGTCAGGCAATTTTAACTAATCGATACCAGGCTGAATCGAAAGTACCCCTGCTTATCGGCATTGATGGTGAATGGGGACTTGGCATGCGGTTAGATAGTGCAATGGATTTCCCCAAGCAAATGTCGCTGGGGGCTATTCGGGACAACGAGTTGATTTATCGAATGGGAGCCGAAATTGGTCGACAATGCCAACGGTTGGGTATCCACATCAATTTTGCCCCGGTATCTGACATTAATAGCAATCCATCGAATCCTGTTATCGGTGTTCGCTCATTTGGCGAAACGAAAGAAAATGTAGCCCTGAAAGCATCGGCTTACATGCGCGGTTTACAACAAACGCACGTAATTGCCACCGCCAAGCACTTTCCAGGCCACGGCGACACAAATGCCGATTCGCATCATACCCTTCCAATTGTTTCGCGCTCATCGGATCAAATGCGCGAAATTGATCTCTATCCATTCCGCAAACTCATCGCCGATAGTTTAATGGGCGTTGTAACAGGGCATTTGCACGTACCCGTGATGGATAACACACCTGCACTGGCGGCAACCTTGTCGGAGAAGATTGTCACTGACCTTCTCAAAAAAGAACTTGGTTTTCGGGGCTTAGTGTTTACCGACGCGCTCAACATGGGTGGCATTAGTCGGTCGCCCAAGACAGTAGATGTAAACATTCGGGCCCTACTCGCCGGGAATGATATTTTACTTTATCCGGAAAATGTACGGGATGCCGCTGCCAACATTCTGAATGCCGTTCAACAGGGTGTTATCTCTCAGGAGCTTATCGACGAAAAAGTTAAAAAGATACTTCGGGCTAAATATTGGGCGGGTTTAAACCACTACAAACCTATTCAACTAGGTGGCTTATCGGCCGACCTCAACTCATCAGAAGCCCAACTCTTAAAACAGGAACTTTGTGAGCAGTCGGTCACGGTGATCGATAACCACAACAAGCTCCTCCCTTTAAATCGACTGGATACACTACGGTTGGCGTCTATTGCTATTGGTGCCGAACCTGGCAATGCTTTCCAAAAAACATTAAACCAGTACGCGCCTTTCCAGACACTTGCTTTCCCCGAGAAACCGCTCTCCGACGCCGATTTAACAAACATACTGGCTCAGGTTGGCGATGATGTAAATACGGCCGTCATTAGCTTTCATCGAATGAGCGAGTCAGCGGTTCGTCGATTCGGCATCACAAAGCCCTCTATCGATTTGATCACTCGCCTGAAACAGCGCGGGATAAAAGTAATTGTTACTTCATTTGGATCGCCCTATAGTCTACCTCATTTTGCGGGAGCCGATGCACTCGTTTGTGCCTACCAGGAACTTGATGATATGCAACGAGTAGTGCCTCAGGTGCTATTTGGTGGATTAGGGGCAAAGGGTATGTTGCCGGTTTCTACATCGGGCGAGATGAAAGCAGGCATGGGTTTGCATACAAACCCTGAAGGACGGTTATCGGCCGGATCGCCAGAAAGTGTCGGGATGAAATCGGCTGTACTGAATCAAATCGACGCCATTGCCCAAAACGCGATAAAAAATCACGTTGTGCCGGGTTGCGAGATTCTGGTAGCACGCAAAGGAAAAATCGTTTATAGCAAGAACTTCGGGGCATTAACCTATTCGGCTGGTGCCGAAAAAGTAACTGACGAAACATTATACGATCTGGCATCCCTTACGAAAGTACTCGCGACTTTACAGTCGGTGATGGTATTGTACGACCGAAAACAGATTGATCTGACGCAAAAGGCATCTGTTTACTTGCCCGAACTTCGGAATACAAACAAGCAAAACATTACGCTTCAGGATTTGCTCTGGCACCAATCGGGTATGGTTTCGTACTACCCAACCACCTGGGATCGTACCCGCTTACCAGGCGGGGGCCTGAAAGCTCAATACTATTCGGCTACGCAGGATAGCTTACACACTCTTCAAATTGCGCCTACACTCTGGGGTGTTCCGGCGCTGAAAGATTCGGTCTGGAAATGGGTGATTCAATCACCGATGTCACGCAAGGTCGATGAAGGGGGCAAGCCCGCCTACGTTTATAGCGACCTTAACTTTCTGACTTTACAGAAGATCGTGGAACGCGTGAGTAAGCAGCCGTTAGACAAATTTGTAACGGAGAATGTTTATAAGCCACTTGGGCTGCATCAACTGGGCTTTACGCCTTTACAGCGTTTGCCACATCCACAGTGCGCACCAACCGAGCAGGACACCTACTATCGGAATCAATTGCTTGTGGGTACCGTGCATGATCAGATGGCAGCGGTTCAGGGAGGTATTTCGGGTCATGCTGGTTTGTTTGGCAATGCACATGATATTGCTACGCTTTTGCAGATGAATCTCCAGAAAGGTGTTTACGGCGACCAACGCGTTCTGAATCCTATGACGGTGCCTTATTTCACCCAGACTTTAAGCAACCGTAGCTTCCGGGCATTGGGATGGGACAAACCAAATCCGGAAAACCCCAATAGTGTATACATGGCGCCTAAGGCATCGGCTCGATCATTCGGGCATACCGGTTTTACAGGCAATGTGGTTTGGGTTGATCCCGATGAAGAGTTGATTTTTGTATTCCTGTCGAATCGGATATACCCAACAGCGGGTAATAATTCGATCAACACCACGAAGCTTCGCCGACGGATTCACGAAATGATCTATAGTGCTGTGGAGTAATACGTTCCTGATTAAATGGTATTCGCCCTCACTTCAGGATGCGTATAAAATCGCTTTATGCCACTTCATTGATGAAGTGGCATTTTTATTGCAGCTAACTTAAGAATATTGTCTCTCTGGGTACAATAACGAATACAAAACACTAGCATACTACTATTAATCAATCGATTAATTATACAATTATCCACATTTTGTTAACTGGTTTACATAGGCTACAACCTATTGTCTTCCATATATCAAGCATAAAAACATTAACTTTAGAGTCCAAAATTGATTCATTACTCAAGTTTTATGAAAGGACGTATATTTTACTCCTATTTACTGGTTTTGCTGTGTCTAGTGGGATTGGCAACTAGTGGGTTTGGGCAGACAATAACCAATGTTACTTTTTCTAAAGCTACAGTTTGTGCAGGAGAAGGACTTACTGTTTCTTTTACAACAAGTACTTCATTCGCTGTGGGAAATGTTTTCACAGCGTATTTATCTGATGTTGTTGGAGGTACTTATCCAACAACTTTAGGTACTCTGACGTCAAGAACGGGGGGGAATATTAGTGGAACTATTCCTTCGACAGCCGCAAATGGTAATTCCTATCGTATTCAAGTAGTTGCCAGCAATGCAACAAAGGCTACCAGTCTATTAACCCTTACGATTAATGTCCCTGCTGCTCCAGGTATACCTTCTCCTTCTCCTACTTATTGTGAAGGTAATTCCCCTCAATCACTAATTGCTACAGCTTCAGGCGGTGGTACGCTAAACTGGTATGGCCAGAATCCATCAGGCACGCCCTCTAGTACAGCAACGAAACCAAACACTAATCTTGTTGGCTCAACACTCTATTACGTCAGTCAAACCGTTAACGGCTGCGAAAGTCCTAAAGCAACTATAACTGTTACAGTAAAAGACACACCTGCTGCTCCCGGAACTTCGCCCATAAGTTATTGCGTAGGACAAACAGCCAGCTCTTTAGTAGCAACCCCAGTAGGGTCTGCAACGCTTAATTGGTATGGTACAAACTCAACAGGAGGGGCAGCTTCATCTATTTCTCCTGTTCCTTCAACAACGGCTGTGGGTCCTACCTCCTATTATGTCAGCCAAACGTTGAACGGCTGTGAAGGTCCTCGCGCCAGCCTTGTTGTTACAGTTTCCAATCCCCCCAATCCTCCGACCGTAACGAAACCTGCTGATTATTGCGACGGTGATGCTCCTCAATCATTAAATGCAACGGCTTCGGCGGGGGGCGTACTTAACTGGTATGGTACGGCGGCATCGGGAGGAACAGCATCAACTGTGGCGACACAACCAAATACAAGCCTTATTGGCTCAACTAATTATTATGTCAGTCAAACAGTTAATGGATGCGAAAGTAGCCGAGCAGCCATCACGGTTACCGTAAAAAGTAAACCGGGCTTACCAGCTACAACTCCGGCTCCTACCTATTGTCAAAGTCAACCGGCAGTTGCTTTGTCGGCCACGGCTTCTACTAGTGCCGTTCTCAACTGGTATGGTACATCTGCCAATGGAGGCACCGCATCAACCGTTGCGCCAACACCTACTACCTCTCAATCAGGAGTCACAAATTACTATGTGAGCCAAACCTTAAATGGCTGCGAGAGCTCAAGGGCATCTATTGCCGTTACGGTTAAAGCGACTCCAGCGGCCCCTACCGTAACGAGTCCGGTTATCGCCTGCCAAACGCGTAGTATAGACCCTTTATCGGCAACACCCTCATCGGGAGGAACTCTGATCTGGTATGGCACATCTGCCAATGGAGGAACAGCATCAAGCGCGGCCCCAACTCCTGCAACAACTAATACAGGGTCAACCACTTATTATGTTAGTCAATCTGTTAACGGCTGTGAAAGCCCAAGAGCAGCATTGACCGTAACGGTTAATGCAATACCCCCCGCTCCCTCCGGACAATCGGTTACGTACTGTGAAGGAGTTACCCCTCAAGCTCTGGTCGCAACCGGATCGCTCTTGAAATGGTATGGCACTAACCAAACGGATGGTACAGCTTCAACCAACGCTACAATTCCCAGTACAGCAGCCTCTGCCGTTGGTACGATTACTTATTATGTAACGCAAACGATTAGTGGCTGCGAAAGCTCACGTACGGGTATTCCTGTCGTAGTCAAAAGCAAACCTGCTGCGCCTGGTACAACAAATGTTGAATTATGCCAGGGGGCTGCCTCCTTAACATTAACAGCAACAGCTTCTGCAGGCGCCGTGCTTAACTGGTATGGTACTTCAGCTAACGGTGGGGCTGCCTCTTCGAATCCACCTGTTGTTTCCAGCGCAACGCCAGGTAATACACCTTACTATGTTAGCCAAACCTTAAACGGCTGTGAAAGTACTCGTGCTGGCTTGAGTGTTCGGGTAAAATCCCTACCCCTTGCTCCTGTTGTGAGCCCTGTTAGCTTCTGTAATAATGCAACAGCCCAACCACTAACAGCCTCCGGTTCAAATCTAAAGTGGTATGATGATGCCGATAAGTTGCTAAATGGGACACCTACTCCAAGTACAGGCACTTTAGGTAATCTAATTTACAAAGTTTCGCAGACCGTTGACAATTGTGAAGGCCCTAAAGCAACACTTACAGTAACTATCAATTCAGTACCAACTTCACCAACGGGTACTTCTCCCAGTGCCTATTGTGAGGGTACTACGGCCCAGGCCTTAACCGCTATTGGACAGAATTTGAAATGGTATGGTACTAACCAAACTGGTGGCACTGGATCAAGCAATGCTACGGTTCCGAGCACAGCAGCATCGGCAATTGGCTCTGTCACCTATTACGTAACCCAGACAGTTAATGGCTGTGAAAGCGCTCGTACCGGTATACCTGTGCAGGTAAAAGATACGCCCGATGCTCCCGGAACTTCTGGAATTGACTTTTGTCAGAACTATGCAGCCCCAGTCCTTACAGCGTCTTTAGTCACTAATGCTACGGCTAACTGGTATGGCACATCTGCCAATGGTGGTACGGCTTCTTCTAACGCGCCTACGCCTGCAAATTCTACCGTTGGGACAACTGTATATTATGTTAGTCAGACGTTAAGTGGTTGTGAAGGACCTCGTGCCAGTCTGAGCGTACGGGTAAAGACTACACCTGGCGCACCAAGCGTAAATCCTGTAAGTTTCTGTAATAACGCTACGGCACAACCATTAACGGCCAACGGCATAAACTTAAAATGGTATGATGCTTCCGATAATTCGTTAAATGGGACGCCTACTCCCAACACGGGTTCGGTAGGTAACCAAACCTATAAAGTTTCACAGACATCCAGCGAAGGTTGCGAAGGCCCCAAAGCAACAATAACCGTTGTCATTAATGCCTTACCTAGCCAGCCGACGGTGGCGCCTGTTACGTATTGTCAGACACAACAGGATCAACCCGCGCAGAACGTAACATCATTACAGTCTAACGTTAGTGGGCAAAATCTTCGTTGGTATAATACAGACGGTAATCAATTCCCCAACGCGCCTATTCCGTCCATTGATAAAGCGGGTACGCAGACCTTTAAGGTTAGTCAAACGGTCAACAACTGCGAAAGTCCCAAAGCCGATTTGGTCGTTACAATCAATACAACAGCGGCACCTATTACCCCAAAACCCGTGGTTGTCTATTGTATTAACGACAATGCCACGCCCCTGGAAGCCGTTGGTGAAACAGGTAGCCAATTAAGATGGGTTGATCCTTATGGTCGAGTAACTACCTATGCACCTACGCCTGCAACAACCAATACGAATGTTCAGCCAGGTGGCGATCCTTTTTACGTGTACCAGATTGGGGTAAATGGCTGTTATAGTCCCCGAACCCTCATCAAGGCTGTTGTTACATCACCACCTACATTAGGCTTAACAGCACCTACCACTACGGTAAATTTAGGCCAGCGGGCTCCGTTGCAATTAAAGTTTACCAGCTCAGGGCCATTTACCTACACGCTTACAGGTGGTTACACGGGTACGTCGACCAAAACAGACACAACCATTTCGGTACTACCCCGTGGCAACACAATCTATCAGGTAATAACCGTTTCGAATGGTTGTGGAGTAGGGTTACCAGGGAGTCCGGCAACGGCTCAAATCAATGTTATTGTCCCAACGGTTTCAACCAGCTCCATAGCAACAACAACCTTATGCACAGGCACATCGCTTGCGGTACCGTTTACGACATCAGGGCAGTTTAATTCGGGCAATGTATTCAGAATAGAACTGGTGAGTGCAATCGATACGACGAAAAAGTATGCTGTTTCGGCAACCGCCACAAGTTCTCCCGTTACAGGAACGCTTCCAGCTACGCTTCCGGGAGGCCAGTATCTTGTTCGCGTAAAAGCCGATAACCCAGAGATCGCCATCATCGGTAGTAACAGCCCTACTCAACTAACTGTACGCTCTGTTGCGAGTGCAACGCTAACGGGTTCGCAGACTATTTATGAAGGTACTCCCGCTAATTTAACCCTAACGTTTGGGGGTGATGCGCCATGGACGACAACCTACGCGGACAGTCTTAACAATTATTCGATCACGACGTCCACGAATCCGTATTTTTTTGAAGCGCGACCGACTAAAACAACAACCTATCGTTTAACCAATGTGACAAACGTTTGTGGTAGTGGACCAATTTCGGGTACCGCGACCATTGTAGTCTCCCCACTTCTGGCTACGGACGACAACCCGCTTGATCCGTTAATCAAAACCTATCCAGTACCTACGCAAACCATACTTAGAGTAGAGCTAGATCTGCCATTAACGCATACGCCTGCAACCTTATCGCTTATCGATGCCGGAGGCCGGCCCGTTCTGGAGAATAGTACCCGTAAACAGCTCAATGAACTTGATCTGACCGCTCAGCCTAATGGCCTGTACTTTCTACGTATACAGGTTGGCGACCGACAAACTGTTCGGAAAATAGTAAAACAATAAACTATTGTTGACCAACGACGCTCATGCCCGATGAATATTTCATGGATATCGCGCTAGGGATGGCCGAAGAAGCCGCCGATAATGGCGAGATTCCGGTTGGCGCTGTTGTTGTTTGCCGAAATAGAATTATTGCCAAGGGCCGCAACCAAACCGAACAGCTGACTGATGTAACAGCCCATGCCGAACTTATGGCGATTACAGCCGCCGAACATTATTTAGGTGGCAAATACCTGACCGACTGCACTTTATACGTAACATTGGAGCCCTGTGTAATGTGTGCAGGCGCTTTATTCTGGGCGCAATTAGGTAGGTTAGTAATCGGCGCAAGTGATCCCAAACGAGGGTATAGCCGAATGCAACCATCCATATTACATCCTAAAACCCGCATCGAAACGGGAGTACTAGCCAACGAAAGTCAGGTGCTATTGGCAAAGTTTTTTAATCGTCTAAGAACATAAATTGAAATCGGCTTGTTAACTGAACCGAATAATCTTACATTCTAACTAATCAATACAATGGCTTTTGTATTAGATCCGCTTCCTTACCCAAGTGATTCGCTCGAACCGAATATTGACAAACAGACAATGGAAATTCACCACGGCAAGCACCACAACGCTTACGTGACGAACTTGAATAATGCCATTGCAGGCACCGACATGGAGAATAAATCCATCGAAGATCTGCTGGCCAGTGTGAGCAAAGCACCCGTTGCTGTTCGTAATAATGGCGGTGGCCATTATAACCATACATTATTCTGGAATACAATTTCGGGCACGGGTGGAGGACAACCTACCGGCACGTTAGCTGAAGCTATCAACCAGAAATTTGGCTCATTCGACGCCTTCAAAGAAGAATTTACGAAAGCCGCAACAACTCGTTTTGGTTCGGGTTGGGCTTGGTTGATCGTAACGCCAGAAGGTGAATTAGCGATCACGTCTTCACCAAACCAGGATAACCCATTAATGGATATTGCCGAGGTAAAAGGCTTCCCTATTATCGGCCTTGATGTTTGGGAACACGCTTATTACCTGAAATATCAGAACCGTCGTCCAGATTACATTGCTGCCTATTTCAACGTAGTTGACTGGAATGCTGCCGAAAAACGGTATCAGCAAGGCAAGCAAGCATAAAATAATGATGAATGATGAATGATGAATGATGAATGATGAATGATGAATGATTTTACAAAAAAAAACATCATTTATCATTCATCATTCATCATTATTTTTTACCTTTGCACTCTCAAAACGGTGATCGTAGCTCAGTTGGTTAGAGCGTCGGATTGTGGTTCCGAAGGTCGCGGGTTCGAGCCCCGTCTTTCACCCTGAAAAAAAAGCCCTGAACAGTCAGGGCTTTTTTTATTGCCCTGACTCGTCCTGAAATAGGTTGACACATCCCTCAGCTTATTTTATGGATACATCAACCAA
>NZ_BAAHBI010000069.1:0-3166 GCF_054776755.1 Spirosoma litoris
TTCCCAACTCCGGGGTTGGCTTGTCAACGGGAGCCGACCAACGAGTTAAACAGCCCGCCTTCGGGACGAGCGTCCTGTCGCACGGAGACCACAAACACGCTTTTCAGCTTTTGGCTGTTCACCCAACGACCATGAGGGTTGATGGATGATAGTACTACGTCCTTGAACAATAAGACTCCCAACCTTTACACCCTCATTAGGTTGGGCTGCAAACTCTCCCTCGGGACGTGCAACCTGTCGCAAGACAGGTGACACATGCGGAGCATTTTACTTTCGCCACTCATGGATACGGTAGCCAGTGGCTACGGAGTCCTTTGAGAAGTGGACGATAAGCCTTTTTGAGTAAACAGGGTCTTCCACGCCGTAATCAATGTCGATATTGTAAGCAATCTGACCTGTACTATCAAGCCCGTCTTGCGGCTGATTGAGAAGGTCAATCACCTCTTTGTAGGTTTTGCCTTTCAGGTTATAATGCTGAGTAAGGTCATCAATCATGTACTTTCGGTTGGGAAAAGTCATCAAATCGCCAACTTCATTCCATTTCTCTTTGTCAAACTTTTGCTGAGGTTGACATGAGAAAACAGCAACGAGGAGAAATACAAAAAAAGACTTTACCATTCTTAAAGTACTATTTGTCAGCCGAAACCCCGAACTGGAAACTAAGACCAGCCTAACTGGGGCGTTCCCTGTGTCACACGCGACCTGCCAAATCTATCAGCCCCCAAACAAGGGTTTACCCTGTCAGCCGAAAGCTGAAAATGAAAGCCTAAAAAGCTTACCTGTCCGAGACGTGCGGCCTGTCGCCGGAGCGATGGACCACACTCATTTTTATACCTGTCTGGCGCACCCAACGCCCATATCTTCGCTTTTGAGTTATTGAGATCAAAAAAGTGCAACTTTGAATAAAGCCATTGGTGAGTAGAAAAAGCACGTACCCAACGCAAATGCGCTCCTCAGGAACGACATAGCTTGCGTGGCTTAGCCCTACTCACCACCCTTTCCAGTGGATTGAACAGTACCTAAGGACGTAGTACAGCTACGATCCAGCATCATGTGCAAAATCGGGAAAGTTAATGGAAAAACAAACCCTTCACCTAAAAACCAACAACATGCAACAGGCCTTGAGTGCCGTAAAATACGGGGTCGGTATCGACATGGGCAAAGAAAAATTCTACGCCTGCATCAGTGCCATTGATTCGACACAGCGGATCAAAATCAAAGCCACCCATTCCTTCAACAACACTCCCGCCGGAGTCGCCGAGTTCCACCGCTGGGTTGACCATCACGCTAAAGATAAGACCTTACTTACTCACTACCTGATGGAAGCGACGGGGGTCTATTATGAGCAGTTAGCCCTTTCGCTTCACCACCGCCAAGCGCAGGTGAGCGTCGTGCTGCCTCAGAAAGCCAAACACTATGTAATGGCCCTGGGCATCAAAACCAAAACCGACGGGGTCGATGCTCAGGCCTTGGCTACAATGGCCTGTCAGCAGCCGGTAGATGCCTGGCGACCCATCAGTGAAGCCATGTACAAACTGCGCCAGTTGACCCGGCAACAAATTGACTTACAGAATTTTAAAACATAGATTGCTAATCAACTGATGAGCCTAGAGATTGGCATGTACCAGTCAAAAGAGGTTAAAAAGCAGATGAGTAAACTCATTGCTGAGCTGGATAAGCAGATTACTGAATGTGAAAAGCTAATTGCCAAAGCCGTCAATGACAACCCCGAATGGCAGCGCAAAGTGGAACAGATCTGCCTCATCAAGGGCGTGGGTTTACTCACGGTAGCCAACCTGATTACCGAGACTAACGAATTTGCCCTATTCGAGAATCAACGGCAATTGGTCAGCTACGCGGGCTACGACGTAGTGGAAAACCAAAGTGGCAAACGAGTGGGTAAAACTCGGATTAGCAAGCGGGGCAATCACCGCATCCGGCGGGGTTTACACATGGCTTCGCTGATGGTGGTTCGTTATGAACAGAAGCCTTTTGTAGGCTTGTACGAACGAGTCTTTGAGCGGACCAAAGTGAAGATGAAAGGCTATGTAGCCGTGCAGCGGAAGCTGCTCACGCTGATCTACGCCCTGTGGAAAAAGGACGAGAAATACGTGGCCGATTATGTGAATGAGGGACAAAAAAAAGTAGCCCCAACGGAGGGGGCTACACGGCATCGGCCACAAGTGGACGTGCTTGAGAAAGCGAATATAGGTGAATTGATCGGATCCTGAAAAAATTATAGGGTCTTTCTTGGATTTGAAGACAGTACCACACGAGGGCTGATGGATGAGCGAGTAAATATACTGAATACGAACAAGTTCCAACCTTTACACTCTCGTTTGGTTGGGCTGCAAAATCTCCCTCGAGACGTGCTGCTTGTCACAGGGAAGCTACCCTATGGAGAACGTTACGACCCCTCAACAAGCCAATACTTGGTGAATCGGTGCCTACCAAATCCAAGGCTGTCAAACTCATCGTGCCCGTTGCTGGCGACAACGCCAAAGTTTTGTAAAACTTGGTTAATACGCCCATCCCCAGAATCCAAGATCTGTGTCCGCTTACCATTCTGCCAAATAATTGCCTCTTGCGCGCCCTGACCACCATTATACTCTGCTTCTACATAAGCAAAGTGAGCTTTAGGAAAGCACATTAGTAATGCGTCCTCCATCTTTTGGTTAAGGTACTCGAAACGACCAATGCCAGGAGATTCTGTGGAGTCAGTTAGTTGGTCAAACAATTCCTCAGTAATAGGAATCAAACAAAGACCCTGAGCTAATTCAACTTCTTTTGCCTGCTCAAAACGACTTTTAAACGTTTCGGCATCTCCTATTTTACAAATAACTGCTTGCAGATAGTAACCCATCTATTTCCCTTATTAAGGCGTTTTTCCTGTCGCCAGAAAGCCAAGCCCTAGACCTATAAACTCTACTTATACAGGCGTTTGCATTGTCAGTCGGAAACATAAAAATGCCACCCCAACAACCTGCCCAACGAGGGCGATTCTCGTGTCGACCGAAGCCGCCTAACAAACCCCAAAGTTGCCTTGTCGAGACGTGTAGCCTGTCACACGCGACCCTGCACACGAACTTTTTATGCTTGTCGGGCGCACCCAACGCCAGCGAGGGTTGATGGATGATGACGCTACGTGCCTGAACAACAAGACTCC
>NZ_BAAHBI010000070.1:0-212348 GCF_054776755.1 Spirosoma litoris
TATCATAACTTTACACGGTTAGTGTCAAGCTATTTCAGGGCGATACATTCTGTTGTATAAGTGCAATTATGTTAGCCTGAGTGATAGTTACTCATGTATACTTTACTCTCTGACCATAATCTGAACTAGCTTCGAGTTGTCTAGCTTCTGGGTCTGTCCTTGTTTGGTTTGTAGCTCTACATCATCAAACTGAACCAAGAACCGATCCCCCACTTTAGCCTCTTTAAATAAGGTAGCGATGCCTCCATCGCTTGGCCAAGTAATAAAGCCTACTCGTCTTATGTCCCGGACTAAGTTCAGGGTAGCCTTATGAATTAACACCTCGTGTTTTAGTTGAGGGTATTCTTGCTGGCTTTTTGGAGTAAGCTGGCCGATTAAGTGGATTGCTTTAGTACCCACGGGAATGCCTTGAGTAAGTTCTAGCGGTTTGCCATCGGCCAGTATTGTCACATCATAATTGGGATTTTGAGCTAGACAAGAACCGGAAACGGTTAAAGTGGCCAGTGTTATCAGCAGAAAAAGGATGAATAAAGGGCGCATGAGATAGGATGTTTAAGTGGAACCTATCTACGAAACGAAGCTAATTAATAATTCTTTTACTCCAGCTCAGCTTTTGAACTACGAATTTAGTTGTCGGTTTAAATGTCGTCAGTCAAGTTTGATTTTTGTTATATAATCAAACGTTATTCTTTTTAAACACAAAAAAGCCCGACCATCACTAGCCGGGCTTTCTTTGCTATTCTATTTTTATCCGTTAACGTTATCTGAGCTGATTTTCGCGCCCAGATATTCACGGTTCATGCGGGCAATGTGATCGAGTGAAATCGATTTTGGACACTCAACCGAGCAAGCGCCGGTGAATGAACAAGCACCGAAACCTTCGGCATCCATTTGCGCCACCATGCGTTCAGCCCGCTCTTTGTGCTCCGACTGACCTTGTGGCAGAATGGCCAATTGGGATACTTTCGCCGATACGAACAGCATAGCCGATGCATTTTTACAAGCCGCTACGCAGGCACCGCAACCAATACAGGCCGCAGCGTCCATTGCTTCATCGGCAATGGTACGAGGAATCAGGATTTCGTTGGCATCACGGGCCGAACCGGTATTCACCGACACGTAACCACCCGACTGGATAATCCGGTCGAAAGCGGACCGGTCAACCATCAGGTCTTTAATAACCGGGAACGAGCGGGCCCGCCAGGGTTCTACCACAATGGTATCGCCATCGTTAAACGAACGCATGTGCAACTGACAGGTAGTAGCCCCTGTTTGCGGGCCGTGCGGACGTCCATTAATGTACATCGAACACGTACCGCAGATACCCTCCCGGCAATCGTGGTCGAACGTAACAGGATCTTCGCCTTTCCGGGTCAGCGAGTCATTCAGTACGTCGAACATCTCCAGAAACGACATATCTTCCGATACGTTATCCAGTTGATATTCGACCAGTTTTCCGGCGGTATTGCTATTTTTCTGTCTCCAGACTTTTAGGTTAATTTTCATCTTTGACGGGTTTACGGTTTACGGTATTTAGTTTACGGTGGGCTGACGCAAAAAGTTGCTTTCGCATTATTTCGCCGTAAACCAAATACCATAAACCCATCACTTATTTATAACTCCGCTGTGTCAGTTTTACATTTTCAAACTCAAGTACTTCTTTGTTGAGTACTTCAGGTTTACCTTCACCCTGATACTCCCAGGCAGCTACGTAGGCGTAATGTTCATCGTCACGCAAAGCCTCGCCGTCGGGCGTCTGGTATTCCTCACGAAAGTGACCACCACACGATTCGTTCCGGTTCAGCGCATCATCGACCATCAGTTCACCCAACTCCATGAAGTCGGCCACGCGAGCAGCTTGTTCAAGCGCCTGGTTCATTTCGTCGGCATCGCCCAGCACTTTCACATTGCTCCAGAACTCTTTTTTCAGCGCCTGAATCTTCTGCTTTGCAATGGCCAACCCTTCGGCTGTGCGCGACATACCGCAGTACTCCCACATGATGTGGCCCAGTTCTTTATGCAGATCATCGACAGGACGGTCGCCTTTAATAGATAACAGACGGGTAATCTGGTCCTGAACTTTCTTCTCCGCTTCTTTGAAAGCGGGCGAATCGACAGGGATTTTATCCGCAGGGCCGATAGTGGCCAGATAATCACCGATGGTGTATGGAATTACAAAATAACCGTCGGCCAGACCTTGCATCAGTGCCGATGCACCGAGTCGGTTAGCACCGTGATCTGAGAAGTTCGCTTCGCCAAGGGCATACAAACCAGGGATCGTGGTCATCAGGTTGTAGTCAACCCACAAACCGCCCATCGTGTAGTGAACCGCCGGATAAATCATCATTGGCGTTTCGTACGGGTTTTCGCCAGTGATTTTTTCGTACATCTCGAACAGGTTACCATATTTGGCTTCAATGGTTTTTTGACCGTCGCGTTTGATCGCATCGGCGAAGTCGAGATAAACAGCCAGACCGGTTTTCGCTACGCCACGGCCTTCGTCGCAAACGTATTTAGCGTTCCGCGAAGCCACATCGCGAGGAACCAGGTTACCGAACGATGGATACCGGCGTTCGAGGAAGTAGTCACGCGCTTCGTCGGGCAGATCGGTTGGTTTCAACTGACCTTTCCGAATTTTTTCAGCGTCTTCTTTGGTTTTCGGCGCCCAAACCCGGCCATCGTTCCGCAACGATTCCGACATCAGCGTCAGTTTCGATTGATAGTGGCCCGATACCGGAATACAGGTTGGGTGGATCTGGGTGAAGCAAGGGTTTCCAAAAAACGCACCTTTTTTGTGGGCTTTCCAGGCAGCGGTTACGTTACAACCCATCGCATTCGTCGAGAGGTAAAACACGTTACCATAACCACCTGTGCAAAGCAACACTGCGTGCCCTGAATGCGATTCGATCTTACCCGTGATCAGGTTCCGAACCACAATACCCCGTGCTTTGCCCCCCTCAACAACCAGGTCGAGCATTTCGGTACGTGGGTATAGTTTTACTTTTCCGGTCGATACCTGGCGGCTCAACGCCGAGTAAGCGCCTAACAGTAGCTGCTGCCCCGTTTGACCACGCGCATAAAACGTACGCGACACCTGCGAACCGCCGAACGACCGGTTGGCCAGTGTACCACCGTATTCACGAGCAAACGGAACACCCTGCGCTACGCATTGGTCAATGATATTTACACTGACTTCGGCCAGCCGATGTACGTTGCCCTCACGAGCGCGGTAGTCACCGCCTTTGATGGTGTCATAGAACAAACGGAACACGCTGTCGCCGTCGTTCTGGTAATTTTTAGCCGCGTTGATACCACCTTGAGCCGCAATCGAGTGCGCCCGACGTGGACTATCCTGAAAACAGAACGCCTTTACGTTATAGCCCAACTCTGCCAGCGACGCAGCCGCCGAAGCACCAGCCAGACCCGTACCTACTACAATAATATCGTATTTACGTTTGTTGGCCGGGTTGACCAGTTTCAACGCAAATTTATGCCGTGCCCATTTTTCGGCTAAAGGACCTGCGGGGATTTTAGATTCCAGTGTCATGCTTTAAAGAGCGAAAGACTGAAAGAGCGAAAGAGCGAAGATTAAGTCGCCATTGAATGAAAAGGTGAATTACCTACAGTGGTCAATTCGCAATTCACTCTTTCGCTCTTTCACTCTTTAAATAATATGGTGAACCTGTAAATACACGTAAATCGGCATGGCCGCAAAGGCTGCCGGAATGATGATAGCGAAGAAAAATTTACCCAGGAACTCGATAGCTGGGGTATATTTCTTGTGCCGGATACCCAATGTCTGAAAGCCGCTTTGAAAACCATGCGCCAGGTGATAACCCAAGGCTACCATACAGATAACATACAGGGCTACATACCACAGTTCGCCAAAGGCAGCCTGCACAACTGTGTACAGGTCTTTGTACTCTTTCCCATCATATTCGGCTACAGGAACTGCCCCGAAGTGCATTTCGAACCAGAATGTACGCATGTGTACGACGATGAAAAACAGCAGGATAGACCCCAGGATACCCATGTTACGAGACGACCAATCGCTGTTTGCTTCTGGCTTGCTATACGCATACTTGATAGGGCGTGATGCCTGATTATGGCGCGTCAGAATAAACGCCATCAGAGCATGTACCAGAATAGAGGTATAAAGCAGGTAAGAAACGGTCTTGATCAGCGGATTGTGCGTCATGAAGTACGTATACTCATTGAAGGCCCGTCCGCCATCACCCTTAAACAGCTGGAGGTTACCAGCCATATGTACAATTAAAAAAGAACATAAAAACAGTCCCGTCAGCGACATAATGACCTTGCGGCCGAGGGAGCTGGACAGAGTTTGTGTTACCCAAGCCATACGGTGAACGACACGAAAATTTAGTGTAAACGATTGAAGAAAAGCCGCTTTAAACGGCGCATCAAAGCTAAAGCACAAACGCCACGGAAACAAGGTTAAGCGGTATTATCCGCCTTTTTATAACTTAATTTACAGCCGGTATAAATTAGTTGATTACAATAGGTTGTCGTTTTTTGTAATCAGTATAATTTTTCCAGAAAATCTTTGTCCTGATCGTATTTATAGCGTTCAATCCAAGACTGTCAGCCAGCCTGCAAAAACTATAACCAATCTGATAACCCCTAAAAATCAGCGGTCTATTTCGGCCAGATTAGTTTGACAACGGGCTGTGGTAGTCCATTGTTTATCCATAGTACGCACTAACGACAGCTCATCCCCAAATTGACATAAATTCCTCGTAGTCAAAAACTTAAACAGTAGCGTACGATTTCCCGTTTGAAGAACGACAATTATCCCGCTATTTTCGCACCCTTTGACCATTTCACCAGTCAACAGAATTTCATTATGAATGCATACGTATTTCCAGGCCAGGGTTCGCAGTTTCGCGGTATGGGCCAGGACCTCTACCAGAACTCCGACGCTGCCCGCCAATTGTTCGATCAGGCAAATCAGGTGCTGGGCTACGACCTGACCAAAATCATGTTTGAAGGTTCCGACGAAGACCTGAAACAAACCATTTATACGCAACCTGCCGTTTTTCTGCATGGTGTTGTCATGGCCCTCACCACCGATTCATTTGTCCCAGAAATGGTGGCGGGTCACTCGCTTGGTGAATTGTCGGCGCTTACAGCAGCGGGTGTATTGTCATTCGAAGATGGTCTTCGGTTGGCGTCAATTCGGGCAACGGCCATGCAACGTGCCTGCGAGTTAGCCCCATCGACTATGGCTGCCGTACTGGGCTTGGCCGACGCGGCTATTGAAGAAGTATGTGCGGGCATCACCGAAGAGATTGTGGTTCCTGCCAACTACAATTGTCCTGGTCAGGTAGTCATTTCGGGAAGCGTAGCTGGCATCCAACTAGCCGAAGAGCGCCTGAAGGCTGCCGGAGCCAAGCGGGTTGTGCCGCTGGCAGTAAGTGGCGCTTTCCACTCCCCGTTTATGGAGCCCGCCCGAAACGAATTTGCTGAAGCCGTGAAAACAATGACCTTCAACGCACCGCGCTGCCCCGTTTATCAGAACGTCAATGCGGAAGCCGTAACGGACCCTCAGCAAATTAAAGAAAACCTGATTGCTCAACTTACATCACCCGTTCGATGGACCCAATCCGTTGAACGTATGGTGGCTGATGGTGCGACCAGCTTTTTTGAGTGCGGACCTGGCAAAGTTCTTCAGGGATTAATCAAAAAGATTAGCCCTGCTACGCCTGTAGCCAGTATTTAACAAACAAATAGGTTTCTGTAAATCAGGAAGTAATCTATTTTGTTGAGCAAAAAACTTATTTTTTTTGAGCTAGTATTTGTTTTTAAACCCATTCATCGGTTATCTTTGCACTCGCAATTGCAAAAGCAGCCCGATAGTATAAGGGTAGTACAACAGATTTTGGTTCTGTTTGTCTAGGTTCGAATCCTGGTCGGGCTACTACAAAAACGCTTAATTGACTATTCATCAGTCGGTTAAGCGTTTTTTGTTTTTAGCTTAAAACACACCTTTCATGTGGTTGTAGCGGTTCATTTTTCGCTAACAAATTACCCGTCATTCCTCCTTTCTTCACCCAAAGCCTTTCAGCGATCACTGGCAAAAGTCCCTTTTTTTTCGTATAATGCGGTTTGTCACCTCCCACTCATCGTCATTATATGGAATTATACTATTCATTTTCAGTCCTCATTGTTCTAACCGCTATATTCTCTTACGTCAACGAACGCTTCTTAAAATTGCCGCCTACTATCGGTATTATGCTGATGGCTATGGTGGTTTCGGTAGCCCTGGTTATTACGGGGAATATCTTCCCAAACCTGTTCGATAGTTTCTCGCGTTTTATAGCCAATCTGGATTTTACCGAAATCCTGATGGGCGCCATGCTCAACTTTCTGCTTTTTGCAGGCGCTATTCATGTACGACTCAAAGACCTTCAGGAGCAGCGTGCACCCATTATTGTTTTCTCGACAATCAGTGTGATTATATCGACGTTACTGGTGGGCGTTTTAACGTATTTCCTATTACCATTTTTCCGGCTGAATGTTCCTTTAATTCAATGCCTGGTTTTTGGTGCCTTAATCTCGCCAACCGATCCGATTGCCGTATTGGGCATTCTGAAAAAAGCGGGTGTGCGCAAATCGCTGGAAACAAAGGTCGCGGGCGAATCCCTGTTTAATGATGGCGTGGCCGTTGTGGTATTTGTCGTTTTATTGCAGCTGGCCCAGGGGTCGGATGTCGATCTATCGTTTGGTAACATCTCCTGGCTGCTCATTAAGGAAGCGCTCGGCGGTTTCGGTATGGGGCTGCTGATTGGGTATGTTGGCTCTAAGGCTATGCAGAAAATCGACAGTGCCAATGTATCGGCGTTAATTACGCTGGCCGTGGTTATGGGCGGGTATTTAGTGGCCCGTGCTATGCATATCTCGGGGCCATTAACGATGGTTGCGGCCGGATTAGTGGTTGGTAACTTCGGGAAAGCCACCCGTATTTCCGTGAATACCCGCGATTATCTGGATAAGTTTTGGGAGTTAATCGATGAGATCATGAACGCTATTCTTTTCCTGATTATTGGGTTTGAATTGCTCTTGATCCCGCACATTATGAATTACTGGCTGGTAGGAATTATCAGCATCGCCGTGGTGCTATTCGCCCGATTCATTTCGATATGGGTTCCAACCTTACTTATTCCCTTCGATACAAAATTTGATCGACGAACGATTACTATTCTGGTATGGGGTGGTTTACGTGGTGGCGTTTCTGTGGCACTGGCATTATCTATCGACGAAGACCTAAATAAGAACCTGTTTTTGTCAATCACTTATTTCATTGTTGTTTTCTCCGTTATGGTGCAAGGGTTGACAGTGAGCAAGCTTACAAGTCCGAAGAAATCTCTTGAAATTTCGGAAGCGCAGTAACAGAATTTTTGAGTCCCGCCTATTTATAGACCACTGAGTACTCTTGGGAAAGGGAATTGGGCAGCCGATTTTGGCCGAACCACAACTTGAATTCGGGATTAGACATAGCCCGAATTGATTTTAACGTATAAAGCGAGCAAAATCCTGTAGGGATAAAACAGCGCAGTGTCTGTAGAAATATCTCCAT
This sequence comes from Spirosoma litoris, assembly GCF_054776755.1. Lineage (NCBI taxonomy): Bacteria > Pseudomonadati > Bacteroidota > Cytophagia > Cytophagales > Cytophagaceae > Spirosoma > Spirosoma litoris. The sequence continues at coordinate 7,598 of NZ_BAAHBI010000070.1, forward strand.
GTGTAGAGAACGCGTGCCGTCAGGTACACAATAGTTATGTACCTGACGGCAAATTTTGCCCTAAAAACCAAATTCTTCTTTCTACCAACGCTTCGCTGTGAAGGCCCTACGGGCCATAATTCACATTAAAAGCTTTATCGACTTGGCTTTGAGATTCCTCCTATCGTTGGAATAGCAGAAATCAGTTTTTAATACCTGTTACAATACGCTAATTCTTGAACAATACGTAAAAGTAAATTTCGGTTCGACGTTCAAATCCCATAGCTTCGTAGACACCAATAGCCCGCGTATTATCGGATCGGACATGCAGGTAAGGCGTGCCCGCATTGGCCTGAATTCGATATATTTGATTGAGAATAAGTTGTCGGGCATATCCTTTACCCAGATAATCGGGATGCGTACAGACCGCGCTAATTTCGGCAAAGTCAAACGCGTGTAACCGCTGGCCAGTCATCGCCACCAGCGCATCGCCGTCAAAAATTCCTTCGTAATGGCCAAACTCAATTGTTCTCCGCGAAAAAGGCCCCGGATTCGTCAATTTAGTTAAGGCCAACATCTGAGGCACGTGCTGCTCGGTTAAGGACACAATTGGTGCCGTTGGCGGAACAGGGTCAACATGTTTCGTATAAACCATCTGAAAACCATCTATCCGGTTCAGTATTTTCCAGCTTTCGGGAATTGCTAGCGGCTCGTCGGCAATTAAAATAATCGCGCTATCAGACGGGGCAATTTGGTGCAAGTGGTCAAAGTTTTCCGGGGTATTTTCCCGAATACCCACAAAGGGCGACACTTCTGCGACAAAATACTTGGCGGTTTCAGTTCCTACAGACAATTGACGATTGCCGGAACACAGTGCATTCCAGGCTGGATTATCCAGAATATGTTTCATTAGGTAATTAATAATGGGCACGCTCAATCCCTATACGATGAACTCTACCTTATGGAAGGCTAAACGCACGCTTAGGAAATAGGGTTCTATACGGCCCAAAACTGCGTTTTTACCTAACAGGCCCAAAATACAGGAATGATTTGTGATCCTGGAACGGCAAATCTCATCAGTAAACAGGTCGGACATTCCTCTTTTCAGGCAATACAACGGGAAACACAGTATCATGAAAAATCTGGTTCTGCTCTTAATGCTGGTTGGTTTGACCAGCTCGATCGAACACAAAGAACTTACTTGGGTAGCCATCGGCGATTCGATTACCTACCTGAATGAGCATAAAGATGAAACCGGAAATCGAATTACGAAAGGGTATATGACCCGAGTAACGGAGGAATTGCCTTACATAAAGTACATCAATCAGGGCCACAATGGCTGGACTTCGGGCGGCATTGCAAAGGCTGTCGAAACATTAGGCCTGACTAAAGCAGATGTTTATTCGATCTTTTTGGGCACAAATGACTGGTGGTCGGGTCGGCCTTTAGGTCGCCTGGACGATTATCAACGCAATACGGGTAATAACACCGTCTATGGCTCATTCCGCATCATTGTCGATAAACTCCGAAGTTTAAATCCGAAGGCACCAATTATTCTGATCACGCCCATGCAGCGAGTCGATTTCGTTTATCTGGCGAATTTCAAAAATAACGCCTATGGATCGTACAAAGCTAAAAATGGCCAATACCTCGAAGCTTTCGCCAACGCAATCGATTCAATTGGTCGCTTTGACCATTTCCCTGTGGTTGATCTCTATCACCTAAAAGGCTTAGAGGCCCAAAAGCTGGTTAAGTATAAACGACTGAAAGATCCCAAAAGCGGGATTTACACCAACTATCCATATCCGAAATTCATTGATATTCCCTTTAATCCCGAAACGGATGAGTACCCCTATCCAGTTGAATCAATTGATAAAACCTACGATGGGTTGCATCCTTCCGATAAAGGCTATGAACTCATTAGCCGACAGCTGGTTAAGATCATGAAACGGTATTAACCGGAACCGACAGGTCATCATCCTGAAACATGTTCCGATCAAGCTTGCTAAACAAAGACGTAACCATGAATCGATTTACGCTCATTATCACACTGCTGGTCTGTAGCATTTCGGCAACCTTTGCCCAGCAGCCTACATCAACAACGGCACCAGCAGCTCCACCTATGCGATTAACCAGTTCGGCTTTTCCAGATGGTGGAGTTATCCCGATCAAGTTTACTCAGGCGGCTCCCGGTGCAGCTCCAGGCGGAGGGACGTCACCGGAGTTAAGCTGGACCAACGTTCCGGCAGGTACGCAGAGTTTTATCCTTCATATGCACGATGTGGATGTAAGCCGCAACAAAAGCATTGATGACAATCTTCACTGGCTGGTCTGGAATATTCCGGCCAACCTCACAGGGCTGCCCGAAGGGATTCCTGGCGGGGCACAATTACCGGATGGCAGCTATCAGATGAATGTATTCACGCCGTCCTATCGTGGGCCAGGCGCGGCTGCTTCGGGGCCTTTGCATCATTACATATTTGAACTCTACGCGTTGGATACGAAACTCGATGTGAAGCCTAGTGCCGAAGGGTCCGAAACCCGTCAGAATGTTATGAAAGCAATTCAGAATCACGTACTTGGCAAGGCAGCTTACGTAGGATTATTTAAGCGGCCTCAGTAACTAATCATTGAGTCGAACTAATTAATTTCTTTTTATTCTCACCGGGTTAAAACCCGGCGCAGTTCATTTTTCTGTGTTTTTGCGCCGGGTTTTAACCCGGTGAGAATAAAAAAGCTACTTAAACGCGACATTAAAGCTGCCTTCAGTCAACGTACTTTTGATTGTACCGGATGCATCATAGGTCGTAAAGCTAAATGTGCCGATCACATTGGTAGCCGTCTTCTTCGTAATCGTGACGGTTCCTGTGCCACCATTTCGGGTCGAGAAGTCATATTGATTAACGGTCATAATACCAAGATTGACCGTGTTAATCGGGAAGGTGCCTTCGCCAACGGTTTTAGGTAACAAAAGGGCAACCAGATTTCCGGTTTTACTGTCGAGGCCATAAATCCCGTAGTAAGTATCATCAGCTGGCGAGCTGGCCAGCGCATAGTTTAAGTCAGGTGTATACACATATCCATCTACCTTAACCTGAAAACCCGCTGCGACCTGAGTGGTCGACTGTGTAGGGGTAGTTGGGGTTGTGGGAGTAGTCGGGGTCGTGGTGGTCTGCGTTTGAGCAGGCATTACGTCATCTGGTTTTTTGCTGCACGCGCTAAGTGTAGAAATGATGGCAAACAGGGCAATTACATACGTAGTTTTCATGACTGAATAATTGGTTGTTTTGTGAGTGATTTTTAGGAAAAGCCGATGGTTTAGGCGGCCTTGTTTTCCGTTGATGAATCAAACCTACAACAACCCGAAGGCCCTCATTAAGGCAACTATACAGGAAGCGGCTTTGGCTTTAAGAGCGGTGGGCACCAGTACACAAGTGGCGAAGAATAGACATAGGCTCTACTTTTATTATCTGATACTCAACACCCTAATGACTTACGCCTGTTCGAGGAAGTGTTATGTCGCTGTTTTCAGGCATGGCTACCGGCTGAATGAACGGGTGTTTTATTTCCGGGAAAGCGTTTTGAATTGACGCATGGATGCGCACAATGGCCTGATTGATGGCGTCGGTTGTTAATTCAGCGTGGAAATTTACGCTCTGCACTAAGGTGATTTCTTCTGGGCCGAGATAGATTGTCGCAATTTGAACCGTCTTTAGAACCGCCGGATCGGCCTCAGTCAAGGCCACTAACTGGGCTGACAGTTGCGGAGAAACCCCTTCACCCAAAAGTAAACTTTTGCTTTCACGCGCCAGAACAACGGCTACGCTGACCAGCAACAAGCCAATGAGAATCGACGCCAGCCCATCCAGATAGGGGTTGTTAAAGGTATGCCCTAAAAACACGCCTAGAAAGGCAATGATTAGCCCTAAGACATCCGACGCATCTTCAAACAGAATCGTGAACGTAGCCGAGTCTTTACTATCTTTTATAGCCGCCCAGAGCGATTGATCACCACGGGTGGCATTGAAAGCCCGCCAGGCCGTAATCAGGGAATAACCATCTAACGTAAAGGCAACCCCCAATACAATATAGTTCCAGAACGGGTCTTTGATCAATTCTGGGTGTTGCATATGGGTTACACCTTCATAAAAGGAAACGCCCCCACCTACGGCAAAAATGAGGAGTGCCACTACATAAGCCCAGAAATATTGCTCCCGTCCATACCCAAATGGACGCTTTTGATCGGGTGGACGTTGACTTCGGCTAAGCCCCAACAGCAGCAACAACTCATTCAGCGTATCGACCAACGAATGAATCCCTTCCGAAATCATCGCCGAACTTCCTGTAATACTGGCAGCAATAAACTTAGTGGTGGCAATACCTAAATTAGCGGCTAACGCCGTGTAGATTGGTGTTTTAGAAGAGGCCATAGTGTTGAAACTGAACCCGGTTTCAGATGTTCAAACCTCAAACTACTTCTTTTTGGTGGATAATGGCACGTATGGTACGGACTCGCGTTCGCGTGGTGTCAGGCTGAAGAACCTGACACCACGCGAATCACGAGACGAAAGCCACGGGAAAGCAATTACGCTACAAGCCTGAACTTGTGAAATTATACACACCTGATCCAATTTTCAGCACTACATAACCAGGTTCGGTACCGGATGCTGTTAACCCTGCGGCTGATATCGATTTACCATTCTCCAGAACAGATTCCGCATTTTTGGCCGGGACATAAACGGTGGCTATCGTATTGGCTGGAATTTCAACGGTGAGCGACAAATTATCTGCTTCCTTTTTCCAGCTCGACCGAACCGTGCCGTAATACGTTTGCAAACTGGCACTCGCCGATGTTAAGCCTCCACCCGGTTGTGGCTTAATGATCGTGTGTTTATAACCGGGTCCGGTTTCGTCGGTATCAATGCCGGTAATGGTTCGATACATCCAGTCGCCAACGGCTCCGTATGCATAGTGGTTGAACGATGTCATAGATGGGCTCTGGAAAGTGCTGTCGGGTTTCATTGAATCCCAGCGCTCCCAGATCGTCGTGGCTCCCATTTTCACCGGATATAACCACGATGGGTACGTTTCCTGCAACAGCAACTTGTAAGCCACATCGGTCCGGCCAAAACGAGTTAATACATGGCATAGGAAAGGCGTACCCAGAAAGCCAGTGGTTAAGTGGTTGTTATATTTTTTGACATTGCCAACCAATCGATCCACTGCTTGCGGGCGTAAGTTTTCTGGAATCATGTCGAATTGTAAGGCCAGTACATAAGCGGTTTGGGTATCCGAAATCAGACGCCCACTTGGGGTCATATAAGCATTCTGGAAGGCTTTCTTAATCCGTTCCAGAAGGGCCGTATAATGGGCGGCATCCTCGGTTTTACCTACTAACGTAGCCGCTTTTCGCATCAGATCGGTGCTGTAGGCGTAAAAACATTGCGCTACTAAATGATTGTCGGTGAAGGCCGATTTAGCCTCAAAAGCCGGACTACCTTCCGTTGTCACGTAAGAAAGCCAGTCGCCAAACTGGAAGCCTTCACTCCAGAGGTCGTTCTTCGCTACATGTTCCATATAACCTTCGTATGCTTTCATGGTGGGATACTGCTGCTCCACTATACGCCGATCACCGTAAGCCAGGTACATATTCCAGGGAATGATGATGCTCGCATCCGACCAGCCTGCTGCACCTGCTGGTTCATCTTTAACCGGACGTTTATTCAGCACATCTGGAATGATAAACGGAACCGCCCCGTTCGGAAACTGATCGGCGGTAACGTCTTTGAGCCACTTGGCGAAGAAATTATTGACGCCAAAGTTGAAAGCCGCCGTTCGGGAAAACACCTCCGCATCGCCGGTCCAGCCCAGACGTTCGTCCCGCTGCGGACAGTCGGTGGGTACGTCCAGAAAGTTACCCCGTTGGCCCCATTGAATATTGCTTTGTAGCTGATTGACCAGCGCATTTGAGGTAGTGAACTCGCCCGTTTTCGGAATGTCGGAATACAGCGTTATCGCGGTAAAATCAGCGGGATTAATTGGCCCGGTCAACCCATTGATCTGTACGTAGCGAAAGCCGAAAAAGGTAAAATGAGGTTCGAGCGTTTCGGTTCCTCCTTTGAGCAGATAGGTTGCCAGTGCTTTTGCTGTGCGCAGGTTTTCGAAATAGGGATTACCGAATTTATCGAGCATTTCCACATGCGAAAGCACGACTTTATCCCCAGCCTTTCCAGTTACCTTGAATTTTACCCAACCCACCATATTCTGCCCGAAATCCAGCACGGTCTCGCCTTTGGGCGTCTTGATCACGTTTACGGGTTTTCGGGTTTCGTGCTGCTCAACCAGTTCGTTATAATTGGCTACCAGATTCGTGTACCCAAACGGTTTCATTGTTACACCCGACCAATCGGAATCGGAGTATTCTGCGGTTGTCCAGCCTGTTTTTTCAAGTCGGGAATCATAGATTTCACCGTCATAGATTTCGGCAAAACGAACGGGGCCTGTCGATGATTTCCAGCTCTCATCGGTAATAACTGTCTCTGTACTTCCGTCGGTATACGTAATAGCCAGTTGCCCCAATAACGCCAGATTTTTGCCGTACATATTCCGTTGGTTCTCCCAAACCAATCGGCCCCGATACCAGCCGCTGGCCAACGAAACACCAATCGCATTCTTGCCTTGATTCAGCAGATTCGTAATATCGTAAGTCTGATACTGAAGGTGGTTGTTATAGCTTGTCCAGCCGGGTGTCAGATAGGCATCACCAACGCGTTTTCCGTTTATCTGGGCTTCGTAGAGGCCATGCGCCGTGATGGATAAAGTAGCCGAACGCACTTTCTTCGATGCCGAAAATACTTTCCGCATCAGTGGGCTAGGCCGATTAAGAGTGTCTTCCACATAGCCCGGCTCGATCCATTTGGCTTTCCAATTTTCGGCAGACAACATACCCGTTTGCCAAAACGCTACCGGGCTCCAGGTCGATGGCTTGGTCGACGTGTTGTCCCAAATACGGACCTGCCAGAAATACCGCTGACCCGGCTTTAGGGCAGCCCCCGCATAAGGCACATGCACCGATTGATCGGAGGCCACTCGTCCTGACTGCCAGACTGACCCTTTAGCTACCGAAGCAGCGTCGGTACTGATCCGTATTTCGTAAGCGACTTGTTGAACATTCTGTTTCGTAGCAATCAGCTGCCAACTAAACCGAGGGGTGGCCACATCTAAGCCAATGGGGTTGACTCGATTTTCAGTTAGCAGTTGTTGAACGCTCGATTGGGCAAAAACCCAGCTACTAAGCAATTGGAGTACGACAAAAAAGGAAAGGAAAGGTTTCATGCAGACGATAAAGGGGACAAACTATATAATTTTTCAAATGTAAAACGTGTCGATACAGAGACTTCCCTATACCTTCCTACTTTTAGCCAGCGTCTTAGTATTAAATAAGTGCAACTAAGTTTATACCTAGTTAGTAAAGGATTGCGTATAGTTTACGTTATTTTAGACGGCCTGTTCACAAACTATTTTTTATTTTCCAAGTATATATCCTAGAAATCCTGTGCCGAATCTAGCTAAACGAATGAGGTTAAAGATTTTATGAGCACCCTGCTAAAAAATTGACAAGTTGTAAGAATTGGGTGCTCGCAGTACGTAAATGACTTTACCACCATCAGACAAACACAATATGCCATTAAGCCCTCTGCCTAAATCACCAACCGGGATTAATGGCCTGGATGAAATAACAAATGGAGGACTACCAGCCGGACGCCCAACCCTTATTTGTGGTGGTGCTGGTAGTGGCAAAACCTTGTTCTCAATGGAATTTATTGTTCGGGGAGCAATGGATTATAATGAGCCGGGTGTCTTTATGGCCTTTGAGGAGAAAACCGAAGAACTGACCCAAAACGTGGCATCATTGGGTTTTGACCTCGCTCAGCTTCAAAAAGACAAACTCATCAAGCTCGACCACGTTCACATTGAACGAAGCGAAATAGAAGAAACTGGCGAGTATGATCTGGATGGTTTATTTATTCGCTTAGGTTATGCCATTGATAGCATAGGTGCCAAACGGGTTGTGTTGGATACAATCGAAAATCTGTTTGCGGGCCTGTCTAATCAGGGAATTTTGCGAGCAGAATTGCGACGATTGTTCGAGTGGTTGAAAGAAAAGAAAGTAACCACTATCATTACGGGGGAAAAAGGCGAAGGTATGTTAACTCGCCACGGTCTCGAAGAGTATGTCTCCGACTGTGTCATTTTGCTCGATCACCGGATCAATAATCAAATCTCGACCCGCCTTCTTCGTATTGTCAAATATCGGGGCTCCGTACATGGCACCAATGAATATCCATTTTTAATTAACGAGAAGGGTATTTCGGTACTGCCCGTTACGTCCCTGACACTGAATCACCCCGTCTCTTCCGAACGTGTCTCATCTGGCATACCTACGCTGGATAAAATGCTGGATAGCCAGGGCTTTTTCCGGGGCAGCAGTATTCTGGTTTCGGGCACTGCTGGTACCGGTAAAACCAGTATCGCAGCCTCGTTTGCCGATGCATCCTGCCAGCGGAACGAGCGCTGTATTTATTTTGCTTTTGAAGAGTCTTCTCAGCAGATCATCCGAAACATGCGATCTATTGGGCTTGATCTTCAAAAACATATCGACAATGGCTTATTGAAATTCCAGTCATCCAGACCGACGTTGAATGGTCTGGAAATGCACCTGGTAAGCATTCATAACCAAATTAAAGAATTCAAGCCAGCAGCCATTATCTTGGACCCAATTACCAATCTGATCACAGTTGGTTCTGTCAGCGATGTCAAGTCGATGCTGATGCGGTTGATCGATTTTTTACAGGCCGAACAAATAACTGTTCTGTTTACAGCGCTTGCCTTGACTAATGTGCTCAATGATCAGACCGACGAAAGTGTTTCATCACTGGTTGACGCCTGGCTCCTCGTTCGGGATATCGAAGCAAACGGCGAACGGAATCGGGGTATGTATGTTATGAAATCCCGAGGTATGAAGCATTCCAATCAGGTGCGGGAATTTGTGATTACCGACAAAGGATTAACGATGATTGATGTTTATTTAGGCCCCGAAGGTGTACTGACTGGATCTGCTCGGGAAACTCAGCAATTACAGGAAGAGACGGGTATAGTTCTACGCGAACATGCGCTCAATCGAAAAGATCGGGAAATTGAACGCAAACGATTGGTACTCGAATCAAAAATAGCCAGCCTGAAAGAAGAGTTCGAATCGATGCAGGATGAGTTAAATAAGACGTATGTTGAGGACGAATTACGCAAAGAGGTGATGGATAAAAATCGCGAACAAATGACTCGTAACCGACATAATGAGTAATTCATTAAGTGTCTCAACTAACTATAGATGAAAACAAAAGAGGAAACCTGGGAGTTGCGACTCTATATTGCCGGAAATACGCCTAAATCGCAAACCGCTCTGAGCAACCTGAAAAAGTATTGCGAAGAGTATTTGAAAGATAAATACATTATTGAGGTAATCGACTTGTTGGTAAAGCCACAGCTCGCCGAAGGAGACCAGATTTTTGCAGTGCCCACCTTAGTAAAAAAAGTGCCTGAACCTATTCGAAAAATCATTGGCGATCTGTCGAATGAAGAGAAAGTTCTGGTAGGCTTAAACATTCGTCCGGCAAGTAAGTAGATGATTGAACCATCACAACCAGAGGATACTAATCCAGATGCCGAAGCCGGTTTCTACGTATTGCATTTATTTGTAACAGGAGCCTCTTTGCATTCGACACGGGCGATTGTACATCTTAAACACATTTGCGAATCGTATATACCAGGAAACTATTCACTGGAAATAATTGATGTGTATCAGCAAAAAGAACTAGCCGAACAGGAGCAACTTATTGCGTTGCCTTTATTGATTAAACGACGGCCCCTACCCGAACGAAGATTGGTCGGTGATCTATCAGACACCGAAAAAGTACTCACCGGATTAGGAATTTCCAGGCAATGAGCATGAATGGGGTGAAAACATACGAGCAACTGCTAGCTGAAAATGAAAGCCTGCGCTGGCAACTCTACGAAGCAACCGAAACCATACAGGCCATTCGTACCGGTCAGATCGATGCCTTAGTTGTGGAGGGCGAAAGTGGGCATGAACTGTACACACTGACAACTGCCGATCATACCTACCGAATCTTTATCGAGACCATGAATGAGGGGGCCGTTACGCTGAATAAAGACGGCCTTATTTTATATAGCAATTCAACGTTTGCCACAATGGTTGATTTGCCCCTATCAAAAGTAATTGGTTTGTCCTTTCATCAATTTGCAGCCCCCGAGCATCAAGCAGCCTTTGATGAATTATTCAAAGGGGCGTGGACGGGTAATCACAAGCTTGAATTGACCCTTGTTGGTAACAACCAAAAATTGGTTCCCTGTCAGCTTTCAGCAACAGACCTTGAACTGGATGGAGGAGTTTGTCTGAGTATAATCCTGACCGATCTGACCGCTCAGAAACACAGCCAGCAACTACTAAGAATTAACAATGAAAAGCTGGCGAAAGCCAATGTCGCGCTGGAAGTTAGTAATCAGGCCCTGAATCGATCCAACAATAATCTTCAGCAGTTTGCCTATATTGCCAGCCATGATTTACAGGAGCCTTTACGAAAGATCCAATCGTTCGGCGATCTTCTGAAAAGCCAGTATAAAGATCAACTAGGCGATGGAATCAGTCATTTGGAGCGAATGCAGATAGCGGCTAGCCGAATGTCGACACTGATCAAAGATTTACTGAGCTTTTCCCGAATCTCGACTCAACAAAACACAACGACCCCCGTTTCGCTGAACGATGTAATCAGCATTGTTCTTAGTGATCTGGAGCTATTAATTCAGGAAACAAGTGCCGTTGTTTCCGTTGACCTGTTGCCCACAATCCAGGGTGACCGATCGCAACTAGAGCAATTGTTCCAAAATCTATTGAGTAATGCCCTCAAGTTTCGCCGTACTGGCGTTACGCCCCAAATTCGAGTCAGCTCTCAAACGGTAGACTCGGCAAAGTTGCCAGCGTCTATAAAACCAATTCTTCAGGCTGATACCTATTACCAGATAAGTGTGTCGGACAATGGTATTGGTTTTGATCAGAAGTATGTCGATCGAATTTTTCAGGTTTTTCAGCGCTTGCATGGCAGGACGGAATTTCCGGGTACAGGTATTGGTCTGGCCATTTGTGAAAAAGTAACCGCTAATCATGGCGGAGCCATTACGGCTATTAGTGAACCTGGCGAAGGCGCTACATTTGAGATCTATTTTCCCATACAGAGTAACATAACATAACCCTAACGATACGAATCAGCACGTTCTCTCAACCCGTTTTACATTCGAAATAAGGTATTCAAAATTAGGCTAAATTCTAGTTTGGGCGTATAAACTATGCCTTCTTGATTCTCAAATGTGTTCTCAGATTGGTTTTTAAAGGCTTTACCTAACTTCTGACAACTTGTTTATATTTATGTATATACACCGTTAAATAAATTCATAGTCCATCTGTTAACTAAAATCAAATATCAATGTCTATCAGTCATATATATATATTTATTTTGTAAACTTAAGCTAACCCATAATTAACGATTTATCATGCAGGTCTCTTTAACCGACGAAGAGATGATTCGGCAGTATTTACCTACTCAGCCCGATCATTGCTTCGAAGCTCTCTATAACCGGTATGTCAAGAAAGTATACCGCCGGTGCCTGTCAATGACTAACGACTCAGTCCAGGCGGAAGATTTCACCCACGATATTTTCTTAAAGGTATTTAATAAACTGGATGCCTTTCAACAACGATCCAGCTTTTCGACCTGGCTTTATTCCATCGCTTACAATTACTGCGCCGACCAGATCAAACTAGCCAAACGATTACCAACCACCACGCTGGAAGGAAGTCAGGATTGGTACAAAACAGAACCGTTGGAGGCCCAGTTACACGAAGAAACACTCCAGGTTGTCAGGCAGGCCATGGATACCCTGTCGATTGAAGAGCGTAAGTTATTGCGTTTAAAATATGAAGACAACATGAGTATTGAAGAAATTGCTCAGTTGTATGGACTCAAGCTCAGTGCGGTTAAAATGAGACTGAAACGAAGCCGGGAAAAAGTGCACCGGTTATGTGCACAACAGTATCACGGATAGGCCACTATTTTTTTATCTATTTTTATAGTCAAACTTGTCCAATTTAGATTCTAGAGATTCTTTTGGTTCTAATTGATAGTTTATACGTTGATTATCAATAGAACATAGTCAATAGAATCTGACAGAATCAACAGGGATCTAATTTGGTAAAGCACTAGTGACCACTTGATACCGCTACCGCCTAAAGGAATATTAGTAATTAACACAACTAACAAGGCCAGACATATCGCATATGTCTGGCCTTGTTAGTTGGGGCTTATACAGTAATCAGGGCATTCTTACCAGAAAACCCCGCTATGTAATTGATAACGGCTCTAAAAATCAAAAGCCGCTTCCGTAAAAGCGGCTTAGAACTCATCTATAGGCAACAGGACTCGCAAGCCCCGGAAGAAATTCAGAAGGGTACGCTTAGAACAAGTTTTTAATATCGATTCGACGGTGCAAATGCTCTTCATCTTTAAAGGGCAACATCACCATAACCCGGCCTTGTTCATGAACAGCTTCGATATGATCGGCGTCGATGAACGACGGAATATCCAGAACCCGTAGGAACATAGGTACAGCCAATCGTTGACTGGTGCCTCCTTCCTGACGTTCAGACGTACTCACTAGTAACGTATAGAGAACGAGTTTGCTACCCTCGACCAACACATTAAATGAATTAGCCTTTACACCTGGAGCCGATAAGGTAATGATTAAGCGTTCATCTTCTCGCTCAACATTCATGGTGGTCTGACTCGCCCCACCATATAGGGTATTCAGCAAGTCGATCTGACCACCGGTTCCCTTAAACACGTTTTCTATCGTTTTCATAGTGGATGTTGTTTTACTGCTTAATTCAATTCATTTATTTCTTAGACAAACGTCGTGCCCAATGGATTAATCCTATTTTATAAGTCAGGATGTCAGTTAAAAAAGCCTTATTTTCGACAGTATATGCCGTTTTGACACAAGAGAAGGGCATTCTGACAGTTTTGCGAGTTTATGTACGTACTGAGAATAGTGTTGCGATTTATGGTCTCTGTGGGGTTCTCTTTCTACACTTTGCCACAGTCGATTTGGTACTAAAAACCTGACGTTCCTGCCGTATCTTTGCTAGATCATGCATATCAAAGTTGGAACTCGAAGCAGCCGACTAGCCATCTGGCAGGCCGCTTACATACAAACGTTACTTCACCAAGCGGGCTTGACCTCTGAGTTGGTGCTTATTGAAACCAAAGGTGATCTGGTCCTCGACCGCTCACTCGCGAAGATTGGCAGCAAAGGTGTATTTACGCAGGAGTTGGAAGACCAGCTACGCGACGGTACGATCGATATTGCGGTTCACAGTGCAAAAGATCTTCCCTCAAACCTACCGAACGATCTGGCTATTATTGCTTTTACCGAACGCGAACTGGCCAACGATGTGCTCGTTAGCCGGAATAAAGACATATCTCTTACAAGTGGACAGCCTTTCCGAATTGGCACCTCATCGACACGCCGAGTGGCTATGCTGAAGCATTATTGCCCCCATTTGACAACCGTCGATATGCGTGGCAATTTGCAAACCCGGATTCGTAAACTCGACGAAGGCCAATGCGACGCTCTGTTGCTCGCTTATGCCGGTATTCACCGAATGGAATACGACGATCTGATTGTTGAACATTTACCCATTACCGAATTTACGCCCGCTGTTGGTCAGGGAAGCGTCGCAATTGAAGTGGCTACTTCTTTAGATAGCGAAGTAGCAGAAACCCTCACCCGAATCATTAATCACGAGCCAACTGCCGCCTGCTTACGGGCCGAACGGGCCTTTCTGGCCAGACTCGAAGGAGGATGCAGCATTCCATCGTTCGCACTGGCTCAATGGACCAACGAACAGACCATTAGCCTAACGGGTGGTCTAGTTAGTCTGGATGGCAGCCAGCTACTTCGCGAAACCTTTACAGGCACATCTCCAGAAGCATCACAGCTTGGTCATTCGCTGGCCGAGAGCATTCTGGAACGTGGGGGCGACGAATTATTACAGCAAATCCGCCAACAACTATGACGATAAAAATTGCCCAATCCGACGCTGATATTCGGCGCTGCATTCCCGCCATGCTGGCTTTACGGTCGCACCTGACACCCGAAGAGGCTTTTGAGCGAATCCGTTCGCAACAGGCGACCGATGGCTTTGTGCTTGCATTTGTGGAGCCTGAGAATCCAGACGATACGGTGCCTGCCGTAACGGGCTATCGGTACCTGAATTTTCTGTACAGCGGCAAGACGCTTTACATCGACGATCTGTCGACGTTACCCGAAGCACGTGGCAAAGGATATGCGGGCGCTTTAGTCGATTTTGTGATTGATCAGGCGAAACAGTCGGGTTGCCAATGTGTGTCGCTCGATTCTGGACAGAACCCAGCGCGTTACGATGCCCACCGATTATATCTGAACAAACGATTCAATATTGCCAGCCACCATTTCAAGCTGGATTTATAATGATTTTTTAAACACAAAGAACGCGGAGAGAAGCGCAAAGGACGCAGAGAAATCCTTTCTTTGTAGATCGTAATTCGTCCCTCGTAAATCGTAATTCGTTTAGTATGAATCTTTTCCGAATTAGTTGGAGTAATCTAAAAGATAAGCCCCTTAGCAGTTTTCTGAGTGGGCTACTGATGACGTTTGGCATCACGATTATTTCGCTGCTGCTATTGCTGAATAAGCAACTAGACGATCAGTTTCGGAAAAATATCAAAGGCATCGATATGGTGCTGGGTGCCAAAGGAAGCCCACTCCAACTGATTCTATCGAGCATCTATCAGATCGATTCGCCAGTGGGCAATATTCCACTCGACGAGGCCGAACGACTGACGCGCAACCCGATGATCAAAACGGCGATTCCCCTCTCAATGGGCGACAATTACCGCTCGTTTCGGATTGTGGGAACGAACAAAAAATACCTCGATCACTTCGAGGCTACCGTGGCGCAGGGCAAAATGTTCCAGCAGAATCTGGAAGTCGTCATCGGGCCTCGGGTAGCCGCTGTTACAGGGTTAAAAATTGGAGACACGTTCTCGGGATCACACGGTCTAGATCAGGATGGCGAAGTACACGCCGACACCAAGTACAAGGTTGTTGGTATTCTGAACGCAACCAATACCGTTACCGATCAGCTCATCCTGACGCCCCTTTCGAGTATATGGGCCATCCACGATCATGGTCATGAAGAGGGCGGAGAACATCATGAGGAAGGCGAAACGCACGAAGATCATGAGGAAGAAGGCCATGAAGAGGCCCCGCGTGAGATCACGAGTATGCTCATTAAGTTCCGGAATCCGATGGGTATGATGCTGGCGCGTGGCATCAACACCAACTCGAAACTTCAGGCAGCCTTGCCGAATATTGAAATCAACCGATTGTTTTCATTGCTGGGTGTAGGTGTCGAAACCTTGCGGGGATTGGCTATCGTGATTATGCTTATTTCAGGCATCAGCGTATTTGTGTCGCTGTACAATTCGCTGAAAGAACGACGCTATGAAATGGCACTGATGCTATCGATGGGTGCCACACGTGCACAACTATTTGGTATGCTCCTGCTCGAAGGACTAGTACTTGCCCTGATTGGTTTTGGATTGGGAATCCTGGTCAGCCGAGTTGGCTTGTGGCTATTTTCAAACAGTGTTTCCGAAGACTATCATTACAACTTAGCCTCGTTTGGTATTCTGCCCGAAGAATGGATTTTGTTAGGTGTCGCCATTCTAATCGGCTTAGTGGCCGCTGCCCTGCCCGCTATAGGCGTCTACCGCATGAACATCTCCCGAACGCTGGCAGAAGAATAAGGAGATGTATGATGTAGGGTGTAGGGTGTATGATATATGATGTAGCTAACGCGAAAGCAATACATTATATATCATACACCCTACATCTTCCCCTATCCTATTACATTATAAATAACAACCGGTTCGGCTTTGTTTTTCAGCTTCACTTCGCCGATACGTTCGCAGGTGAACGATTCGGCAATTTCCTGCTGAGCGGTTTCTGTAATCACAATTTGACCAGGTTGCGCTGCCGATTGCAACCGCTGAGCCGTGTTAACAGCATCGCCGATTACGGTATAATCCAATCGACGGAGGGTTGTGGAGCCAATATTTCCCGACACCATCTCGCCCGTATTGATCCCGATCGATACTTGTGGATGATAATCGGGATTACTTGCCAGACTATCTTTGAGTGTAGCAATTTGTGTTCGCACGGCCAAAGCGGCTTCGACGGCCCGGTCGAAGTGGTATTCGCCCCGGAAAACAGCCATGACGGCATCGCCCATAAACTTATCGACGTAGCCCCCCTGCCCGATAATTTCCTTAACCATCACATCGAAGTAGCGATTGACTAACCGAACAACCGTATCGGGAGATTCACGCTCTGAAATCGCCGTAAATCCACAGATGTCAATAAACAGGACGGTAGCGACGACGGTTTCGCTGGCCGACAGAGACGTTTCAAATTCGGGCTTGTTCATAAACGTCAGCACCGATTCATCGACATACATCCGAAGAATGTTGTTCTCTTTGATCGCCTGCAACGTTTGACGGAGTTGCTTAATATACTCCATCGTTTTTTCCATGGTCAGTTCCAGATCTTCGAAATTGACCGGTTTGGTCACGAAATCAAAGGCACCCCGGTTCATAGCTGTGCGGATATTATCCATGTCGCCATAAGCCGACACGATTACCGCTTTAAGCATTGGGTTATTTTCCTGCAACTTAATCAACAGCGTCAGGCCATCCATGCCCGGCATGTTGATGTCCGTCAGCACCATATCTGTATCAGGCTGATCTGCGAGCATTTCCAGCGCTTCGACGCCATCATGGGCAAAAATGAATTCGTATTTCTTTTCTCGAATCTGTCTTCGAAACTTTTGCTTAATCAGCAATTCAAGGTCCGTTTCGTCATCAACCACCAATATCTTGGCATTCATGCTAAATCGTTCAGTTTTTGTTTGAGAACCGTAAAGTCGAGTGGTTTTGTCAGAAAATCGTTGGCTCCCAATTTCACGGCCTGCTCCTGCGACTCAGGGTCGCCATAAGCTGTAATCATCATAACAACGGGTGGCGGAGGAGTCTTAAAATCCTCCCGGATGTGGCGTAATAACTCAAAGCCACTCATACCCGGCATGTTGATATCGGATAGAATCAATATCACTTCCGATGAATGACTAGCCAGGTAGGTAAGAGCCTCTTCGCCAGAATTAGCGAAGTCTAACTTCAATTCTGAATTTCGAATTTCGCGACGAAACCGCTGGAGAAACAAATCTTTTACGTCTAGTTCATCGTCGACCACTAAAACTTTCATCATAACACGGGAAGGGTATAAATCAAAGATAGAAATTTTGCCTCAGGCATCAACCTATCCAGCACATTAGGGCTAGCACAACAACAAATTTAACACGGTCTTGCGGTCAAAAGGCACGCTTTTTCGAGATACCGACTTTCTGGACTGACTTCGGGCGGTATGTTCTAGAAAATGTTGTACTAGATTTGTAAACTTACTGCCAAACAACCGCTACTCATGTCTCCATTATCGCAAGAGACCCGCATTAACCCACAAGGTAGTAAGCTCTCGGCTACGCCAGAATCGGAACTTCCGCCCTTCAATAAACAAAAAAAAGACAAGGAGAAGAAAGCGAGCAAAGGTGTAGAAACCTTATTTCGCACTACCATGTCGAACCATATGAAGCTTAGCGAGATGGCCGACCGAAAAGCGAACCTGATGATTTCGATCAACGCCATCCTCATTTCCATCACCATTTCTACTTACGCCCGAAAATTCGACGCACCCGCCAATCTCCTTATCCCGAGCTTACTGTTGCTGGCAGTTTGTCTGGTTACAATTATTGTTTCGCTGCTGGCGACGAACCCCACCATTTCGCTAATAAAGAAACGAGGAAATGTGGAGGACGACCGCCCAATTGATCTCCTGTTTTTTGGTTACTACTCCCAGCTTTCCGGCAGCGAGTATCGCCAGAAACTGCGTACACTACTCGGTAACGACGATGACCTCTACAACAGTCTGATTGACAACATATATGCCCAGGGTCAGGTGTTGTCCCGAAAATACCGATTGCTCAAATTTGCCTACCAGTTTTTCATGATTGGCTTCTCGATTGTCGTCATCTCGGCTGTCGTCGCCTTGATCACTACTTATTATAACTAACCCCTCGGGAACTCTTAACCGCAATACCCAACTTGGCATTCTGCCTAAATGTAGTCTGGGCTAGCATTGGCTTATTAATCAGCGCATAGAAATCATCGAGGTACTTGAGCGTCCGCTTTACGTATCCCTTATCCAGGCGACTATCGTTCTGATACAAGGCATACATTTGCGGTTTTACCTGGTTGAACTTGTCAAAGACCTTCTGAAAAACGTCCATCGAATAAACCGGCCCTCGGTAGACGCGTTCCCTCACCGAAATAATATCAAGCTGCTCGGAAGGCTTGGCATAGGATGTCTCCACAATTCCGGCGTGGTCAAAGTCATAAGGCACGGGTAACGAGCTGGATATACCATTCGCAAACAGCCGGATGTTGTGTAAATAAGGCACCGACCAGTCGGTGTTGCCAATCATATATTCAAACACCGCCACCGTAGCCATACTGAGCGTATCGGCATAACCCATATTTGTTTGCTTCAGCGTATTGGCTGTAACCCCGTTTCGCTTAGCCAGATCGCCCTCATCTTCGAGAAGACAGCCCCAACGGGTTTCGGGAGAACGTTTACCCAACGAATCGACATACGTAACCCGAACCAGTTGGGTACGAAAGCTTAAATCAGTCAGTAAATTATAAAGCTTATAAACCAGATGCTCCCGCACTATCCATTCGTCAAGCTGGCAATGCGTAACCAGTTTCAGCTTATTCTGATTCGCGAACAGCGTATTTTTTACCTTCTTCTTCGGAAAGTTTACCAGCAAAGGTGGGAAGGAACAATTCACCTTACTACGCCGGAAATTACCCCGTACTTTCAGGGTAAGCGGAATACTATCCGTTTTACTACCGTCCTTATAACTTAAAACAGCAGGATGAGCATCTGTCTTTTCACCTCTATCCTTCATCAGCGCGCGCAGATTGGCCGTTAAGATGAATTCCAAGCCATCCTCACGATCAAATAGGAGCGTCGACTTTTCGGAGTTGACAGCCCCCGCCTTCGACTTTAATGAGGCTTTTATGCTATCCTGAGCAGTAGCAACAACACTAGTTGCTAAGAAGGTCGCCAATACGAGCAGGCCAAAAAGACAGTGTTGTTTCATGTTTTTTTATGCAATAGAACGACGATTTTTAAGATTACTATAACAATTCAGGATGATTGGTAAAATAGATGTTCTTAGTAGCGATTAAGCTGATGAATAAAGTATAAGAAGAAGTTATTTTATAAACCCCTACCCTTCCAGATCGCCCATTTACAAATCGAGTTGATCATAAAATCAGCGGTATTTTGCTAGCGCATCCTCTGTCTGTGTCTTCACAGACAGAGGATGCAGGATAAAATGGGCCGTATTTTGTGTGACCCCATCGGGGTCGCACCGGGCAGCGAATACTTTAATCTAATCCTGCTTGACTGCTTTCCAGAAAGCGAGAATCACGAAAATACCTCCAATAAAAACCATCAGGCTTGCTTATTTAACAGCAGCAGGTGGAGTTAGATACTTCGCCAGAAATCGGTAAATCTCCTCGCGTGACTCACGGGCCAGCTTGGTATCCAGCCGATTAAAGCTATGTCCGCCGGGTGCATCCTGATAAATCTTATACTCGAACTTTTTCTCGTGCGCTTTTAAGGCATTAATCAACGATTCCACTTCCAGCACATTTACATCTTCGTCGTTCGTATTGGTATGAATCAACAAGGGCGTTTTTAGCTTCTGAGCATTCCAGACCGGAGATCGGCGACGGTATTCAGCGACATTATCCGATGGGTCTTTCCCAATATGCGTAGCTGCCGAAAATATGGTGCGGTAACTAGCTGGCTTATAACCTAATCGGGCAATAATGTCGGAGACGGGAACACCCGCATAAGCCACTTTGTAATCTTCGGGATGGTCGAAAATATTCATCAATGAAATCATACCACCGTGACTCCAGCCGATGATGCCTACACGGTCGGCGTCAACTTGCGGCATGTTTTCAACAGCCCAGCGTTTTCCGGCTAATACGTCATCGTTTTCATAATCACCGTAGTCGATTTGGTTGTAGAACGTTCCGCCATAACCAACGCTACCCCGGTATTCAGGGGCCAGAATCATGTATCCCTGATCGATTAATTCACGAACCACATGTGCGTACAGCGTACTAAAATCGCCGTGAATACCATCGTGTACAAAGATGAGAAGCGGCAATTTTTTAGCCGATGCAAACTTCCGGGAAACAAACGTATACGCTGGAATTACGACCGGATTGTTAGCGCCTTGCCCTGTCGGATTTTTAATTACATGGGGTGGCTTGCTGGCATACCGAACCTTATCGATAATGGCCACATCGCCCAATTTCTGATACCATAATAAATCATCGACGCTTTTGGCTAAACTCTGATCGGCAAAGCGTTGATTTTCTTCTAACTGCCGAACGCGTTCGCTTACATCCGTTTGGGCTGGTGGGGTTGCTTGAGAAGGGGGAGCTTGTCCAAAACTAGTGAGCTGAATGAGGAAGGTAAATAATGCAACGAGATACAGGTTGTACATAAGTTAGTTGATTAAGTTATTGGCAAAATACTATTGTTTCTGCCTAAGCTCCATCATCTAATCTGTATCTTAAGCAGGAAGGGAAATTACGAATTTTGTGCCTTCTCCCGCCTTACTTTCAACGGTTAATGTGCCGTTATGTCCTTTAGTTACAATATCA
Organism: Spirosoma litoris; assembly: GCF_054776755.1. Taxonomy (NCBI): domain Bacteria; kingdom Pseudomonadati; phylum Bacteroidota; class Cytophagia; order Cytophagales; family Cytophagaceae; genus Spirosoma; species Spirosoma litoris. The sequence goes on from NZ_BAAHBI010000070.1 coordinate 28,609, forward strand.
TACGCCAATGACAACCCTAAGCCGGTACCCTCGCCGGTGGGTTTGGTTGTAAAAAAGGGCTGGAATATTTTTTGCAGCACCGATTCTGGAATACCCGTCCCGTTGTCGCTCACGGTAATCACGGCCTGATTACCCATTTTTTTTGTCGAAACCAGTACGGTAGGTTGATAGGGCTCGGGGCGAGACGAGGCATGACCTGTCTCTACGATCTGGCGTTGGTTTACGGCATAGAACGCATTGGTGAACAGGTTCAAAAATACACGCCCGATGTCCTGAGAAATAACGTTAACCTCACCTAATGACGTGTCAAAATCCGTCTTCAACGTGGCATTGAATGTTTTGTCTTTGGCTCGCAAGCCGTGATAAGCTAATCGCAGGTATTCGTCAGCCAACGCGTTTATATTGGTTGGCTCTTTATGCCCCGTGCTTTTGCGGGAATGTTCCAGCATTCCTTTTACAATAGCCGATGCACGATTACCGTGTTGACTGATTTTGTGAAGATTGTTTGTCAAATCGGTTAACAGCTCATCTTCTAGTTCTTCGTCCCGGTCAGGCCCTTTCTTTCGCTCTTCCCTTACTTCCTGAACCAGTTCTACAGATACTTCCGAAAAGTTATTAACGAAATTGAGTGGATTCTGAATTTCGTGGGCAATCCCGGCAGTAAGCTCCCCTAACGAAGCCATCTTTTCGCTTTGAATCAGTTGATTCTGTGTCGATTTCAATTCGGCCAGTGCCTGGTTTGTCTGGTCTCGCTGGGCCTGAATTTCGGCTTTTTGCTGTTGTAAAATAGAATTCGCTTTCTGCTTCTGGCGATTATTACGATACATCAGAAAAAGCACCCCCAATACTAAGCCTATGCCAATAAGTGCTCCGAACAGCAATTGCCGTTGCCGTTGTGCCATGGCCATTTGCAACGCTTTGTCTTTTTTCAACAGAGCAATTTGCGTTTGCTTTTCGGCCAGGCCGTAGTTGTATTGAAGGAGTGCCAGTTGCTGCTGCGTATTTCTTCCAGACAGCGTATCAACATAAGCAATGTATTTTTGCTGAGCAGCGTACGCTTCGGCATACTTATGTTGGGCAGCATACACTTCCGCCAGGATCTCATTGGCATCTCGGGATGATTCCCTATTTCCAATTTGCCGACTTAATTGCCAGCTGCGAAGACCATACTCCAGCGCCTTATCAGGTTGATTTTTTTTAAGGTAGCCCCGAGCCAATACGGTCTGAGTCCAGACAACCACTTCCGTTTCCGGTATTTTTGTTAATACGGTCAACGCGCGATGGGCTGTACGAAGTGCCTCATCGTAGTTTCCCTGCGCTACATAAGCGGCTGCCAGATTGCTTTCAGCCTGAGCCGCCAAACGAGGCCTATTCAATGCCTGCGCCAATCGGATTGCCTTATCATAATAACGCTCGGCCCGGTCAAAATCTCCCTGAAGCCGATAGAGTTCCCCGAAGCCATTCAACGATCGGCAAATTCCTTCCTGGTCATTTGCCCGTTCGAACAGTTGAATAGCCGACGACAAAACCGTTAACCCTTGCTGATAGTCGGCCAAAGTAATATATAACGTAGCCAGACGGGCTGTCGTGGTGGAGAGCACCTTCAGGTTACCGGATTTTTCGGCAAGTCGCTGAGCCTGTAAGTCGTGCGTGAGCGCCAATACATAATCGCCCCGTTGCGTATAAAACCAACCGATCTGGCTCAGTACACGCGCCAGGCCGATCCGGTCGTTCAGGCGTTTAAACAACGACAACGCTTCGTTTAAATACGGAAGCGTTTTATGGAAATCTCGATACGTATCATGTCCAATCCCTAGCTCATAGAGCGACATAGCTTCGCCCCACTGATACTGGAGTTTTCTGGATAAAGTCAGTGCTTCCTGCGCCAGCGCAACGGTCTGTTTGGGATCATCACTCCGAACTAAATAGGCCAACTCATTCAGCCGATTCACCCGAACGGTATCTGCCTGGAGATGCTGGGCGAGTTGCGTTTGCAATGCCGTCCGCAATGAGTCCTGCGCCTGTAGACTCGTTACGCTCAGCCAGACTAACAGACTAACTAACAGTGGGCGAATTGGCATAAGCGTTCGTGTCAACCCGATTATCAGGCTGGCAATGTTATGGTAAATGTTGTTCCTTCTCCTTCCTTACTCGCTACCTCCAACGTTCCACTATGCCCTTTGGTTACAATATCATAGGCTAATGACAGTCCTAAACCAGTGCCCTCACCCGTCGGTTTAGTCGTAAAAAAGGGCTGGAAAATCTTTTGTTGCACCGCTTCTGGAATACCCGTCCCATTATCACTAACCGTAACGACGGCTTCTTCGTTGGCACAACGGGTACTGATCGTTACTGTGGGTTGATAACCAGCGTCCTCCCCTTTCTTCTGACGCTGCTGCACGGCATAAAAGGCATTGGTAAACAGGTTCAGTAACACCCGGCCAATGTCCTGAGGAATCATGCTGATTTCGCCCAGCGAGGTATCGAATTCCGTCTTCAATGTGGCATTGAACGTCTTGTCTTTGGCCCGCAAACCGTGGTAAGCCAATCGCAGATATTCATCGGCCAGCGCATTCAAATCGGTTGGTTCACGCTGACCCGTGCTGGCTCGGGAATGCTGGAGCATGCCTTTAACGATAGACGAAGCTCGCCCACCATGATGACTAATTTTCTGAAGATTCTGTTTGAGGTCCGTCAGTAGTTCTGCTTCCAGTTCGTGGTCACGATCCGATTTGGCTTGCTCTTCGGTCAATTCATCAATAAGCTCAATACTGACCTCCGAGAAGTTATTAACGAAATTGAGTGGATTCTGGATTTCGTGAGCAATTCCGGCGGTGAGTTCTCCTAGCGACGCCATTTTCTCGCTCTGAATCAGTTGGTTCTGCGTCGCTTTTAATTCGGTAACCGTTTGCTCCAGTTCTTCTTTCTGCCGGGTAATTTCGGCCGTTCGTTCGGCAACCAGGTATTCCAGCTCGTTCTTCTTTGCCTCGATAATTCGCCGTTTCTCAAGCTCCTTTTCATGCTCCAACTGCGCTTTGGCTAACGACTTTTTCTGGTTGTTGGCAATAACTACAAACGTAATAAACCAGATGATGGCGAAGGTAGAGGTCGCATCGACATAGTCGTCGTTGGCTTTATAGAATTTAGGCGCTAAATGCTCTAGTAAATCCTTAAAAATGAGGACGAAGGCATAGGGGCCAATCGCCAATAGCAGCGTTCGGGCAGGGCGGAATTCATAAAGTTGGGCGATGGTATAGACGATCGAAAAAATAATGATCAGCTCGTACCAGATTAGCCAGGGATCTGGAAATATCTCGCCGAGCGCCATCAGAATGAGCCCCGTATACCAGGTCTGCTTTAGGTATCTATCCCAGTCGGGAAGCCGTTTTTCCGTCTCCAGAAACCGCCGGAGATAGCGAATTACGGTAGCAGCCAGACCAATCGCTATAAATGATTCCCCATCATGCCAATTCATACCTGCTCTTTGTTAGTATTGACCGATTGACGAGCAATGAGTTCGTTCTGCCGACGAATGCGCCCCGATAAACTTCTGACAATACTCCGTAATACTTCGCCCCGCTCTTCCATCAGGTCGAAGAAATCGTCCTGATCGATCCGCAGTAGCCGAATATCCGTAACGGCTTCGGCGGTAGCGGATCGGGATTCGGTGTCCAGCAAAGCCAGTTCACCAAAGAAATCTCCTCGTCCAAAGCGAGCTAACTCCGTTTCGCCATCCAGAATCACCACTTCGCCCGAGTAAATTACATACATACCAGAGCCCAGGTCGCCTTTATGAAAAATGGTTTCGCCTGCCGGATGCTGCTCTTCTTTCATAATCGGTGTTATGCTGGCCAGCACATTTTCGGGCGTTTGCGAAAATAGGCTGGTTTGCGCTAATAGCAGTACACGGTCGTAGGCGGCAATCTGGTCGGTCGAATGGGTTGAATGGCTCATAAGTAAAGGAGATAAGGCGGAGAAACGAGAGGCTAGCGCTTGATAAGCTACCGACGCTTCGTTGGTAGGCATACTTCGCAAGACAACACTCACTGTCCAGGACGAAAATAGTTGCTCGCCCATGCGCAGGATAAACGTCCGAATCGATTCAGACTCATGAAACGCCCCTAGTTCAACATCAAGAATACGAACCTTTTCGGACCGGGGCAAATCGTCGACCAGCACTTGCAGAGTTTGGTAGGTGGCTCTTGGAATCAGATTGTCGAGCATTTCGAGCGCATTGGCCCGACGCTCACGAGCAGGATGGCTAATTCCCATACGCGCTCCGGCAATCGTATCGGAATCATAGAGTTGCGTCAGAATATCAAACAATCGCTGAAGCACGACCGATAATTCATAATCAAGCGTTTCGGTCAAATCAGCATCCGTCAAACTCCCGTGCAGCAGTCGCTGGGCCAGCAAAACCTCCTCATGCATCAACGCGCGGAATATGGCATCATCGTCGGGCTCGTTCGGGAAACGCCGTAAGGCTCGCAGCGCTACGCCACGAACCTGCAAATCAGGCTCCTGCGCTAACTCATTCAGAAGATGGCGGCTTTCGGGCGAATAAATAGCCCCACAAATGGCCGCTATCCGCTCCAGCACCAACTGATCTTTTGTGGCCTGCCGAACCCGGCGCAAGGCAGGAATTAGTTCAGGGCCACGCGCTTTCAAGGCCTGAACAACAGCCCGGCCAATGGTTTCATGCGTTAAATTATCCAGCAAGTATTGAGTAAGCTCCTTATTCGACAGATGGCCAGCCGCCGAGATGGCTGCTTTTTTCACATCGGGTGTTGAACTGGTTAGTCGTTCACGAACAATCGGAGCAAAATCATTCAAACGTAAAGCGGCAATTAGGTTCAGCGCCAGTTGTTGATGAGCAGGATCTTTATCAGTAGCCAATTGCCGTAAGCTGGCCTGAGCTGGCGAATCATGTGGATTTAGCTCCAAAACACCTTTAATTGCACCCAGCCGAATATTCAGATCTGTATGATTGATAAGCGGAGCCAGCTCCGAGGGTTCCACGTTTATGCGACGTCCTAACAGGTACGACGCCTGTTGCCGCAAAGCTGGCTCAGAATCGGCCAGTGCAATATGCGTTAACTGCCGAATCGGCGCTGGTTGATTCGAATGGGCTATGGTGGCTAATGTTCGTCGGCGCACATTAGCATCTATGTGCGTCAGTAACGCCGGAATCCGCTGACTCAGTTCGCTGGGTTTATGGGCATCGAGCCAGCCAATGGCCACTAGCACGTCTTCTGGCTTCGGGCTCTGCAATTGCTGAATCAGGCTTGCCTGAGCCACGGTAGGCATAGCCAATTGATCGCTCTCCAGAAACCGACGCCCAATGGCATCATTCAGTTCAAGTAAGTACCGTTTATAGGTATGCTGCAACAGCCAGATAGCCCCGGCCAGCAAGGCAAGCCAAACCAGCGCCCCACCCGATTCGAGCGTGGTGTGAAAAACAAAAATCAGAAAGCCCGCTACTCCTAATCCGACTGGCTCATATAAACCTTTGGCCAGCGTATGGCCTTTCAGCCGTTGTGGCGGCAATAGAGGCTGGAACAAGACAAGGAATACAGGATCGAACAAGGCCCGACGGGCCACCTCAAAAACTAAATAAAGACCACAGAAATAAACGAGCAATACGGTCTCGCTCGTGGCGGTATAGTGCATCACAATCAGACCAGCCAGGCCAATCAAAGCGACCCAGGGTAGAACCAGCAAGGAGCGTTGCACACCAAATTTATCGAGTACCTGCCTCGACAGAAGCAGTTTGACCAACATGGCTACGCCATACGTCAGGGCTAATACATAGCTCACATACCGAATGACATCCGTTTGGTCATGAAATCGGTGCTTTACGTTGATGAAGAAATTGTATTCAATTTCAGTGGCCACGGCGGCTAGTACAGCCAGGCTCAAACACATGTAGAAAATAAGCTCGCTGCCCCCAAATCGCTTCCCAATCAATCGGGAGGGCTCACGACCAACGGCACGATCGGAACGGTGCGGAGCATGTACATCGTGCGATTGGATCGTTAGATGAACAATATAAAGTGCTGCCAGAAACGCTCCAAAGGCCACGATCAGAAGTCGCAGTACATCGGCATGAGCATGCACCAGAGCCGCCAGAATAGCCCCAAGCGCTTTGGCGGGCATATCGCCCGAACTGATTACGCCAAACAAGCGCTTACTCTGCCGCGTATCGAATACAACCGCCGAGACACCCCAGAATTCAAGATTTGTTAATAAATAAATGATTCGGTAGCCCGTCATAATGGCCACGGCAGCGACCACCGAATGCCCCACAATCACTAATATTCCGACCACCACTGTCATGACCACAGCGGCCAGCAGCACCCGCACCGCCAGACTTCGCAAAGCCAGATGATGCTCGTAATACGCATATATTCTGCCTACGCCAATCATACCCAAAGCAGCAACCACATAGGCCACAGGCAGACTCGTTTCGGGGTGATTTTCAAGCAAAATGGCATTGGAGGCTACATAAATCAGAATAGTACCAATGCCTAACAGGAAATTATGAATAAAAAACAACCTCACTGTTCGACCTTCTTCCGGTCGAATCCCCAGGGCGCGCTGCCATCGGTGAGTTGATGAAGTAGTAGGTTGGTAGGTAACGTCGGGACCAACGGTCATAAGCAGATTTCGGACACGATTTATCGTCAAATATACACAGCCATCGATCAGAAGACGACTCCACACGAGCTAATATGACTTTTGGTTTAACCGAAAAGTGCTTTAAAATCCCTTATTGTGTGTCTTCTATTGAATCTATCTGGCTAGCTAAAATGAGATGACTTTTCCTAATCATACCTTACGCTACTGGATTGATTGTTGCTGGCACATAACGACCAATACTTTGTTTTGAAAAATCTATTTTTGGTAATAAAATTAAAATTTTAGTTGTTGTATACCTAAAGGAGCGATTATCAGCCATCAGTAGGATAAAAACAATAAGTTTTGGGCAAACTCTGAAACTGAATACGCTACCTTTGCAAGTCAAAAACAACGACGAGTCACCCGTCATGGATCAGTACTCATATATAGCCAATTCCGATGCGGCTTACGTAGATCAACTCTACCAGGCTTATAAGCAGGACCAGCAATCTGTTGATGAAAGCTGGCAGCAATTTTTTAAAGGATTTGAATTTTCTCTGACCTACGGAGAAGGTTCAAATGGAAAACCAGCCGGTGCAGCTCCAAATGGAGTTTCAGCAAACGGCAATGGACACGCTACGGCTACTAAACCAGTAGATGCCACTCACGCCGAAAAAGAAGTTTCGGTTGCCAGTTTAATTAAGGCATACCGGTCGCGAGGCCACTTACTGGCGAAAACCAACCCACTTAAAGCGCGTAAAGATCGGCAACCTCGTATCGATCTGCCGGATTATGCACTAACCGACGCCGATTTAGATACCGTATTTGACTCAGGTAAGCTGCTCGGCATTGGGCCAGCAACACTGCGCGTCATTATGGAATCGCTGCGCAAGATTTACGCGGGCGAGATTGGGTTCGAGTACATGTACATCCGCGAGCTGGATGTTAAAAACTGGCTGCGAAATAAAATTGAGAAAGAAGCGCTCGTTTTTGAGCCTTCGCTCGACGAGAAAAAACGCATTCTCGAAAAGCTCAATGAAGCCACCGTTTTCGAAAACTTCCTGGCCACAAAATACCTGGGTCAGAAACGGTTTTCGCTCGAAGGGGGCGAAGTAACGATCCCAGCGCTCGACGCAATCATTAGCCTATCTGCCGATATGGGCGTTGAGGAAGTAATGATCGGGATGGCACACCGGGGCCGCCTGAACGTACTGGCCAATATTCTGGGCAAATCGTACGAATCGATCTTCGACGGTTTTGAAGGAAACGTACCTGAAGAAGTTCATGGTGATGGCGACGTTAAATATCACCTGGGTTATTCGAGCCTGACCGAAACCAAATCGGGTAAGCAGATTAGTGTAAAGCTGGCTCCGAACCCATCGCACCTGGAAGCGGTGAACCCCGTTGTTGAGGGATTCGTACGGGCGCAAGCCGATGAAGAATATAAGGGCGACTTCACGAAAATAATGCCGATCCTGATTCATGGCGATGCCGCCGTGGCTGGTCAGGGTATTGTTTACGAAGTAACGCAGATGGCCAAACTGGCAGGTTACCAAACCGGCGGAACGGTCCATTTCGTGATTAACAACCAGATTGGTTTCACCACCGATTTCGAAGATGCTCGCTCGTCGATCTATTGTTCGGATATTGCCAAGATCGTTGATGCGCCTGTTTTCCACGTGAATGGCGACGACCCAGAAGCCGTTATTTTCTGCGCCAAACTGGCCGTTGAATTCCGGGAGAAATTCAAACGGGATGTATTTATCGATATGGTTTGCTACCGACGCTACGGACACAACGAGTCCGACGAGCCGAAGTTCACGCAGCCAACGATGTACAACATCATCGACAAACACCAGAACCCACGCGAAATCTACAAAGACCTGCTCATCAAGCGGGGCGATGTGGATGCCGAACTGGCCCAACGCATGGATACGGAGTTCAAAAAGCAATTGCAGGATCGGCTGGATCGCGTGAAGCAAAAAGCCGAGATTCCCTACAAACAACTTCGTCTGGACCGCGACTGGGCTTCGCTTCGTTTCAGTGAACCCGCTGATTTCGAAAAATCGCCCGAAACCGGTGTTCCTGCCGAAACGTTAGAAACGATCGGACAAGCACTAGTTAAGCTTCCAGAAGGGTTTAAACCCCTGAAGCAGATTGACAAGCTGCTGAAAGATCGGCAGACGATGTTGACGGATACCAAAATGGTTAACTGGGGCACGGCTGAGTTGCTGGCTTACGGTTCTATTTTGCTCGAAGGAAATCCCGTTCGGTTGAGTGGTCAGGACGTACAACGCGGTACGTTCTCACACCGTCATGCGGTATTGCACGACTCTGAAACAAACGAAACTTATTCATCGCTCGACTTTATTAAAGAAGGACAGCCGAAGTTTCAGGCCTACAACTCGCTCTTATCAGAGTATGGCGTATTAGGCTTTGAGTACGGTTATGCGATGGCAACACCGAATGCGCTGGTTATCTGGGAAGCTCAGTTTGGGGATTTCTCAAACGGCGCCCAATTGATTATCGACCAGTTCATTGCCGCTGCGGAATCGAAATGGGGGATTCAGAATGGCGTTGTCATGCTGTTGCCGCATGGCTATGAAGGACAAGGCCCTGAACACTCAAATGCTCGCCCTGAGCGGTATTTGCAGCTCTACGCGGAATACAATATGACCGTAGCCAACGTCACGACACCTGCCAACTTATTCCACATCATGCGTCGGCAACTGGCCTGGCCGTTCCGAAAACCGCTGGCCATCATGTCGCCTAAGTCGTTGTTGCGCCATCCGAAATGTGTGTCTCCGCTCGAAGATCTGACGAAAGGTTCTTTCCAGGAAATAATCGACGACAGCTATGCACAAGCGAAGAAAGTAAAACGTGTGCTGCTTTGCACGGGTAAAATCTATTATGACCTACTCGAAAAACAGCAAACCGATCAGCGCGACGATGTAGCCATTGTTCGGTTGGAGCAGTTAGCTCCACTGTCGAAGACACAATTAGAGGCTGTACTGGAAAAATACAAAAAAGCAGAACGATTCTGGGTACAGGAAGAACCCGAAAACATGGGTTACTGGACTTATCTGCTGCGTGTAGGCTTGAATCTGCCAATTATTTCGCGTAAAGCAGCGGCTTCACCCGCTACTGGTTATCCAAAAATCCATACTCAGGAACAAGCCGATATTGTTCGGAGAGCGTTTGAATAAAAATCAGTCGATAGTTGTTCATCAATAGTCATTAGTATTTTTGCTGCTCACTATTGCCTGACGACTATCGACTAACTACTAACTTATATGGCCGTTGACATGAAAATCCCTCCTGTGGGGGAATCCATTACCGAAGTAACCGTTGGCACCTGGTACAAAAAAGAAGGTGATCAGGTAAAAATGGACGATGTTCTTTGTGGACTCGACTCCGACAAGGCTACGTTTGAATTAACGGCCGAAGCAGATGGTATTCTGCATATTCTGGCTCAGGAGGGAGATGTCCTTCCGATTGGTGCCAGCATTTGTACAATTGATAATGGCGATGGCGCAGCAGTTCCGGCACCAACGGCCGAACCAGCCAAAGCCGAAGCTCCTAAACCTACAGAACAAGCAGCTCCGGCACCAGCTGCCGAGCCTGCGGCAGCGCCGGTTAGTAGCGCTTCGAATGTTATTGAAATGAAAGTTCCGGCTGTCGGTGAGTCGGTTACGGAAGTTACGATTGCTTCGTGGAGCAAAAAAGATGGTGATCAAGTCGCGCTTGACGAAGTGTTGTGCGAACTTGAATCCGATAAAGCCACGTTTGAACTCCCTGCCGAAGCTGCCGGAACGCTCCGGATTATGGCCCAGGCGGGTGAAACACTTCCAATTGGTGCATTAATTGCCAAAATCGAAGTAGGTGCGGGCGCTTCAACCCCAGCCGCTACACCAACTCCAGCAGTCAGCACACCTGTTGCTGAAACGCCTTCATCTAACGGCCAGAACGGCTATGCCGCTCATTACCCATCGCCAGCCGCGGCTAAAATTCTGGACGAAAAAGGGGTTAGTACCCAGCAAGTTCAGGGTAGTGGTGTTGGTGGTCGTATTACCAAGGAAGATGCCCTGAAAGCGTCGCCAGCCCCAGCACAGCCTGCCGCTCCTGCTGCCCAGCCAACAGCACCAAAACCTGTTACGCCAACTCCGGCACCTGCGCCAGCTCCTGTTGCAGCGGGTGGCCGCAATCAGCGTCGCGAGAAAATGACTTCGCTCCGTCGGACCATTGCCCGTCGGTTAGTAGCGGTTAAGAACGAAACGGCCATGCTGACTACCTTCAACGAGGTAGACATGAAGGCTGTAATGGACTTGCGGAATAAGTACAAAGACAAATTCAAGGAGAAAAACGGCGTCGGTCTCGGCTTCATGTCGTTCTTCACGAAAGCCGTTTGCGTAGCGCTGAAAGATTTCCCAGCGGTAAACGCTCAGATCGACGGCGATCAGATGGTGTTCAACGATTTCTGCGATATTTCAATCGCTGTTTCGACGGATCGGGGCTTAGTTGTTCCTGTCATTCGGAATGCTGAGCAGTTAAGTTTTGCCGGTATTGAAAAAGAAATCGTTCGTCTGGCTGGTCTGGCGCGTGATAACAAACTGACCATCGATCAGATGACCGGTGGTACGTTCACGATTACCAACGGTGGTACGTTCGGTTCGATGCTGTCAACGCCAATTATCAACGCTCCTCAGTCGGCGATTTTAGGTATGCACAACATCGTTGAGCGTCCTGTCGTCGTGAATGGCGAGATTGTAATCCGGCCAATCATGTATCTGGCCCTGTCGTACGATCACCGCATCATCGACGGTAAAGAGTCGGTTAGCTTCCTGGTTCGCGTGAAGCAAATTCTGGAAGATCCATCCCGTTTGCTGTTTGACATGTAATATTGGCTAAGTATAAAAAAGAAGTGGTGTCAAGTTTTCGAACCTGACACCACTTCTTTTTTATACTTAGCTATTCTTCCTCAACATAATCCAGGTCTTTCTTAAACGTCTCATCCAGAAACGTAAGGGCGATCAATGCAACAGCCAGCGTTAGAATACCTACCGTTAGCGCGCTATAAATTGTTCCCAGCGAGGGCTTTAAGAGTGTAAAGAGTGCACTTAGGGGAATGGTGGCTCCTCGAACAAAGTTAGGTATGGTCGTTGCTACAGTAGCCCGGAGATTGGTCCCAAACAGCTCTGCCGCAATTGTCACGAACAGTGTCCAGTAACCATTCGCGAAGCCAAGACAAACACAGACGACATAAAAGAGTGTTATATCTTTTATCGGAGCCAGTAAGTAGACAAGCATAAACACGAGCGAGACGAGCATAAATAGCCGAATAACGCGCTTCCGGCTTTGCATCGATTGGCTCAGTAACCCGCTTACAATATCTCCTAACACCTGTCCCGAAAACGTCAGCATAACCGCTTTTCCAGCGATGACCGGCGCACTCAGGCCAAGTGCCTTTCCAAACTCGGGAGAGAATGTGATCAGAATACCCACGACAAACCAGATCGGTAAGCCTACCAGAATACACTGAAGGTATTTGGCTAATCGCTGTTTGTCGGATACAAGCATGAGTATACTTCCTCGTGGCAAGACCCGTTGTTTGGCTTTTGCGAACATACCGGACTCCAGTACATTGAATCGCAGGACCAGGAGCAGCAGGCCCAAACCTCCACCAATAAAATAAGAGATTCGCCAATCGAACAGATCAGCGACAAAGTAAGCCAGAATCGCGCCTAATACGCCCATCGTAGCCACAAGTGTGGTACCATAGCCACGAATCTGCTTTGGCAAAATCTCTGTGACTAAAGTAATACCAGCCCCTAGCTCGCCCGCCAAGCCAACGCCAGCAATGAACCGCAACAGCGCGTATTGATCCAATGAGGTCACAAAACCATTGGCAATATTGGCCAGCGAATACAAGAGAATAGATCCAAAGAGTACCGAAAGTCGTCCTCGTTTATCGCCCAGAATACCCCAGAAAATACCACCAACGAGCATCCCGGCCATCTGGATATTGAGCAAATAAAGTCCTTCGCTGAGTAGCCGATCTCCGTCAAAATTCAGCGCTTTTAAACTCGGAACCCGAACAACGCTAAATAAAAACAGGTCGTACATATCCACCAGGTAGCCAAGGGCAGCTACCAGTACGGGCAATTGCATCAGTTGACTGATAACCGAACGGTCCGCTGCCGTTGATTCAGGCGTCATTAAGGGCTTCATCGATTAGGAATAAGGGAGAATCGTAGACAACTTTTCTGTCATCCCTCCTGATGTCGGGATGACAGAAAAAGAGCGAAATGGCAATAAACTAATTGCTTACACCTTTTCTGGTACGATAAATGGAGCGCGGTATTTGCGGGTAAGCATCTGATTGGCTTCTTTATCGCCCACAAAAACTTCGTGTTTAGGATCGAAGTGGAGCGTACGACCTAATCGGTAAGAAATATTGCCAAGGTGAGCGATTCCTGAAGCTAAGTGAGCTGTCTCGACAGGGCCATTCTGCTTCGATTTATCCCGAGAACGTACGGCTTCAATAAAGTTGGCGTAGTGGTCGCCCCCTTCTTTACGGGCTGGACCGGGCGCACGCTCTTTGCCCAAGAAGGTTTTATAGTCGTTATAACCATTGATGACCATGTAGCCTTTATCGCCATAGAAGATATTGCCAATCTCAATGCCGTCTTCTTTATTGGTCATCCAGGGGCGAACCTCAAACTGAATTACCTTGCCTAGCGATGGGTACTTGTAAACGGACGTAAGGGTTTCTGGTGTTTCCTTGCAGTCTTTCCAGAGAAACTTCCCACCCGACGAGGTAATTTCTTCGGGTAGCCCTACATTCAGCCCCCACATGCAAAGATCGGTTTCGTGGATACCCTGGTTCCCAATGTCACCGTTGCCGTAATCCCAAAACCAGTGCCAGTTGTAGTGCACATAGTTTTTGCTGAATTCTTTCTCCTGCGCTGGGCCTTGCCACATGTTCCAGTTTAGTTCAGCCGGAACGGGCGAATTGCCTTTGTTACCAATATCGGGGCGCCATTTAAACACCAGTCCACGTGCCATATAGACGTTTCCAATCAGGCCGTCGCGGAGGTGTTTGATGGCTTCCTGAATGGCCACCGAACTCCGAAGCTGCACCCCGTGCTGAACAATCCGATTGTAGCGATGTGCCGCTTCGACAAGCTTACGGCCTTCATAAATGTTGTGCGCACCGGGTTTTTCTACATAAACGTCCTTTCCTGCCTGACATGCCCAGATAGCCGCCAGTGCATGCCAGTGGTTCGGTGTCGCAATGCTTACGGCGTCAATGTTTTTATCATCATAAACCTTCCGGAGGTCGTCCACCATCTGGACTTTCCGGTTGTATGTCTTCTCAAATTCAGCCGCCTGTTCCCGCAATACATTACTATCGACATCACAAAGCGTAACCACTTCCACATCTTTCTGTTTCGACAGTCCTTCAATGTGATTCTGACCACGTCCGTTAATACCGATAACGGCCATCCGAATACGGTCGTTGGCCCCGAATGCATGTGCCGGGATATAAGTAGGCAGGCCAATCGCGGCCAGCGAACTAACAGCGCCTGCCTTGAGGACGTAGCGCCGGGAAACTGGTTTGGAGTCCATGAATATGAATTGGTTTAGGAGTTTTTTCGACAGGATTAACAGGATTTTCAGGATTTATTTTGATAATGTTTCATTCAATAAATCCTGAAAATCCTGTCAGAAAATTTTACATTAGGTAAAACTATAGACTGATTATCAAAACCTTACAAACGAGGTATCGTCATACCCCCATCGACCATAATGACCTGACCTGTTGAATACGGAAACCTACCCTGAGCAAGAGCCGCTACAGCCAAACCAACATCGTGGGGTTGGCCCCAGCGTTTCTGAACACATAGACCGTCTTCAATCAACTTATCATATTTCGACGTTACCCCTGCTGTCATATCACTTTTTATAACACCCGGCCGAACTTCATAAACTGGAATATTGAATTCGCCCAGTCGAGCAGCAAATAGTTGGGTTGCCATACTGAGACCTGCTTTCGCTACACAATACTCTCCTCGATTAACGGATGCCACCGTGGCCGAAACCGACGAAACGTTGATGATACAGCCCCAGAAATCTGATTGTTCAGCCTTCTGTTTAATTATCCAGTTGGCCGCAGCCTGCGTCAGAAAGTAAGCCCCTTGCAGATTCGTTGACAGTACGTGGTGAAAACTTTCTTCAGTTGCTTCCAGAATATCCCGACGCTCTTTTGGCGCTACACCCGCATTATTAACTAATACGTGCAAGCGGCCAAAATGGGCCTCTATCTTCTGTAACATTTCTGAGCGATCCTCTTTTGAGGCAATATCGCCCTGGCAGTAAATCACATCGCTCCCGCGTTGCCTTAATGCGTTGACAACATCTTTAACGGCCTCTTCCGGTCGAACGCCGTTGATTGCCATATCGAATCCCGCATCGGCCAGTTGTTCAGCAATGCCGTATCCAATACCCCGGCTCCCCCCTGTAATTAGTGCGACTCGCTTCATTTTCGTGGTGTCGGGTTCTTAAACCCGACACTTTGCTATTTTATAAACGTGTCGGGTTTCAGAACCGCAACGGCGGACCGTCCGACACCACAAGAAATACGCGTTATAGACTTTCTTTTATTGCTTTAAGCTGTTCGGCTTCGGGTCTCTTTTTGTAGAGCGTATCCAGTGGATAACAACCTGAAATCAGGCCATTGCGTGGCGCTGTCGTACAATCTGAAAACGTGCGACAGATTAAGTTTCGGACGAGCGAATGCCCCGCAATCATATCGGCGGGCATGGTTGGATAGGATAGTACCATCCGGCCAAAACCAATACTATCGGCCATACCGGCTCGCAAGACAGCCTGTGCTACGTTGGGCAACCATTCCTGCAAATACGAGTAGCCGGACCCAATAATCACTAATCCGGGGAAAGCCTGTTTTAGCTCGTTCGTTACGTCTATTTGTCGTTTTACACCCAACAATGGATCTTCGGGTGGTAGGTAGCCGTCAGATGGCGGGAACAAAGCGGGGCGCATCAGGTGTGGATTATAATAGGGACTTCCGCCCGTAATGCAAACGATCTGGATACCAAGTGATTCGGCCAGTGCCAGAAATGCTTTTGTTTCGGTTAAGTCAACGCCTAGTCCGTTCGCTTTTCCACCAAAAGCAAACGGATATTGCTCTGCCGATTCAGGAATGCCCGGACCACTGGCGCTTTTCTTGAACGGAAGCATATCGAACGCACTCAAACGAATGCCAATTTCCAGCCCCGGTGCGGCCCGGCGAATGCCAGCCACGATGTTCCGCAAATAGCGTGTCCGGTTCTCAAACGAACCACCATAACGTCCTTCCCGATTTACTGCGCTCAGAAATTCGTGGCCCAGATAACCATGACAATGTTTTACATCGACGAAGTCAAAACCTGCTTTTTGCGCCAAAACAGCAGCTTCGATATACTGTTCGATGATCTGATCGATATCCTCATCCGTAAGTGTAGGATAATCAGCCGACATTCCGAATTTACTGTTCAGAAACGGGTGGCTGTACAATATTTTCGGCTCAAAGGCCTTGTGACTCTTGGGTTTACAAAAGCGCCCTGAATGCGTTAGTTGAAGACCAATCAACAGGTCGTCGGTTTTACCAAATGCCTCCGCATGTTCTTTCAGAATCAATTCCCGCAGTTCAACAAAATCAGAAAACGTTTCGTCGTTCAGTACCAATTGGTTCGGGTTGGCCTTTCCAGAGTGGCACACGGCTACAGCCTCACAACCGAACAATAATTTGGCCCCACTGATGGCAAATTTCCGCCATCGATTCCGGGTAAAATCCGTTGGGCGTCCATCGGTCGTACCATCCCAGCCTTCCATCGGCAAAATGCAAAGGCTATTGCCAATCGTTTTGCCGGATTTGAGTTGAATAGTCTGATTGAACGGACTTTCTGCAGGAGGCAGTAACGTGTCGTCAAACGGCAAGGCGATATCGTTCTTTTCCAGATAGTTCCGCAAGTCGGTCGCTGTTTTCAACTGCGCCATCCGCGGGAATTGGGGTTTATATTTCTCGCTCATCAGGACAAACAGTTAAAGAACGTGTAATAAGGCTCGTTACGGATAATCCGTTGCAGGTATAGTGCTACCTCACGAACGTGGTAATCGCCCCACATGCTCGACTCACCATTGGCAATTTTACTTCCCGCTGGCACATAATCCCAACCATTAGGCTGGTGGTAAATCGAATGTAAAATCAGTCCCTGATGGTCTGGATTAGTGCTCAAATAAGGCTCATCCAATAGGGTATTGAGCACCGTTAAACCGGCTTGATGGTATCGTTGCCCAGCTTCGGCATTGCCTTTATCCGTCAGATATTTCCCCAAACGCAACAATCCTTGCGCCCCAATAGCCGCGGCAGAACTATCGACAGGTTCGAAATCATTGTAAGGATCGGCCGGGCGGTTGAGGTAATCGCCCAAGCGGTGAAGATTTGGTGCTCCCGTATCCCAATACGGAATACCATCGGTAGGCGTGTGGTCGATGTAAAAATCGCAGGTGGCGGTGGCGGCTTTGAGCATATAAGCCTCAATAAATTCACGACCTCCGAACGGTTCTAATTCGGCATTGTCGCGAGTAGCGAGCCATTCCAGTTCTTCGGCAAATCCACACATAGCCCAAGCCAGACCGCGCGTCCAGGTTGTGAATCCCGAGTAGCCCTGCTGTGAATTGGGACAACGGAAATTGCCGTCTTTCACGTTAAAAACGCTTTCGTGCGCAGTTCGTCCCCAGAGATCGTACGAATCCCGGCCTTCGCCATAAAACACCGAATAATCGGCAGTGGCTTTCATATGCTGTAAAGCTCGTTCCAGCAAATTGATTTTTGCATCGCCTTCCCCTTGGAATACATGGCCTAACGCATGACTCAAGACCAAGGCACGGCACGAGCGAATGGTATCGACAAATAATGAATGTGGGCCATTAAATGAGCTAATGAAGCCGCCGTTTTTTACAGTTGTCCAGCGACTGGCCTGCACCGCACCGGAGATTTTGAGAGCTAGTTCGTAGAAATTGGCCTCCCATTCGTTAGTCGGGATTCGGCCCTCCCGCATTAATCGAAGGAGATTTCCGTAGGTGCTGACATTATTAAACCCATGATCATGAACGCCAATGTGGCTAATGTGCGGGGCCATCACGGTCAGCGTTTTCTGACGGCCTATTTCCAAAAAGTTGGCGTCATTCGTTGCGTCGAACTGGAGAATGGCAGAGCCGAACTGAAATCCCTGTGTCCACTCTGTCCAGCCGCGTGTAGAATATTTCCCCGCAACGGTAAACACAGGCGAGCCTTTTGTTACGTCGTATTCTTTTTCAATCAGGTTAATTTTCTGGCCGGATAGGTTCCAGAATCGGTCAAGTTTCGCCGAGAGATCGGCAGGCTTTAACGAATTGTCAATCTGCATGCTAGGTAAGGGTCGGCGAGTTTATCGCTTACTTTTCCTAAAGAAGAAAGGGGGTAATTGACTACTGTAGGCTGGACGGCCACGGCCGGGTGATAACACAATTATATCACCCAGATGTGGCCTTCCAGCCTAATAGAAAACTATTACGATACAGCAAATCCCGTATGTTTACGTACGTATTCTGGATGAAATCCTAATACAATATCTTCTTTAGGAACACCTGCCTTAACAAACGCTTCGGCAATGGGCCAGTCTGTATTGTCTTCCTGAACCCATATTTTCCCGTTAATTATATCAACATGAAGAACAGGCTGCAAAATCCGTCTGTCGCCTTCCCAGCCAATACTGACCAATAAATATCGATCGCGTTCCGTATCGAATACTACTTCGTCTCTAACGGCCTGATTTGACGAGAAGCCAGCATATTGTTCAAGTTCATTCCGAACAAGTTGACGATATTGATTCAGGGTATCCATTGTTCAATAACCTCTAGGCTCAAAAATCGATGCTCTTAGCTTTCGATTTTTCCCCTTTACATTTTTTAGCGTAGTATCAGTTCATAAGAAGTAGTCCCCAAATTGATAACTCAAATTAGTTATCAATTTGGGGACCGTATAGCATTTAGTTAATTTGCAACGCTGATCAACTGTTAGCAGCAGCCGATCAGCCCGTTGTCGTGCGCGGAGCGTCACGGATTTTTTACACTCAAAACATGTGTAACCATGCAGAGAGCAAAAAAGAGCAGACTAGTACAACAGATACTAAACTGCCTTAAGAAGTATCAGCCATTAATCCAGACGGTTCTTGGACTGATACGAACCGGCTTTTCGATGTTGATGTCCTACCATCGACACCTCTAAGCTAGTTTTTTTAGACGCTCCATCCCTAAAGGGTGGGGCGTTTTTTTGTGTCACTAATGACACAAAGTTACCACACGTATTACTATTACCAAACCTTTGGTAATATATTTTCAACAAACGTTTGCTTTTTCCGAAAAGCCTTTTTCGCTTATTGTTGTATACGTCATTTCTCTTTATAGCCTTATAAACTGTGAGCTGTTCTTAGTTTTCATTTTCTCAATAAAAATTACCCTTTAATCAAACTCACTCCGCCCATTTCAGGTGGTTGCGGGATGCCCATCAATTGGAGAATCGTTGGAGCGATGTCAGCCAGTTTACCATCGTTGAGTTCTGGATGGTAGTCTTTATCGACCAGAATACAAGGCACCAGGTTTGTCGTGTGAGCTGTGTTGGGCGTGCCGTCATCATTGGTCATGTATTCAGCGTTACCGTGATCGGCAATGATAATGGTTGCGTAACCATGTTCCAACGCGGTTTCGGTAACGGCCTGAGCGCAGGCATCGGCGGTTTCAGCAGCTTTCACTACCGCTTCGAATACACCTGTATGGCCGACCATGTCGGTGTTAGCGAAGTTAAGGCAAATGAAATCGGCTTCTTCCTTTTCTAATTCTGGAATAATCGCATCCCGAATATCGTAGGCCGACATTTCAGGAATCTGATCGTAGGTCTTCACAGGTATCGTGATCTCGACACCCCGGTCGTCACGAATCACCATTTCTTTCGGCGATGGGCAAAGCAGCCGTTTTTCACCAGCGAACGGCTCCTCACGACCGCCCGAGAAGAAGAACGTTACGTGCGGATATTTCTCTGTTTCGGCAATCCGAATCTGTTTCCGACCAGCGCCAGCAATAACCTCACCTAGTGTATTTTGCAGGTTATCTTTCTCAAAAATGACTTTCACCCCAACGAATTCATCGTCGTATTTGGTCATTGTGATGTAATCCAGATTGAGTTTTTTCATACCCTGCTCTGGAAAATCCTTCTGCGTTAACGCCTGCGTGATTTCACGCCCTCGGTCGGTGCGGAAGTTGAAGCAAAGCACCACATCGCCATCTTCAATAACGGCGACTAGCGAGCCATCAGCATTCGCTACGATAATTGGCTTAATGAACTCATCTGTTACGCCAGCATCGTACGATTCCTGCAAGGTTTTTGTCACATCGGCAGCGGCCACTTTTGTGCCTTCACCATGTACCATCGCATCGTACGCGACTTTAACGCGCTCCCAACGATTGTCGCGGTCCATGGCGTAATACCGTCCAATAACGCTCGCAATTTGGCCCGTCGTAGCCGCCATGTGCGCTTGTAAGTCCGTCAGGTAGCCAACGCCCCCTTTAGGATCCGTATCGCGGCCATCGGTGAACGCATGAACAAACACATCGGTCAGACCATGCGCTTGTGCGATAGACAACAAGCCTTTTACGTGGTCGATGTGCGCATGAACACCTCCATCGGAAACAAGGCCGATGAAGTGAACTTTCTTCCCGTTGGTTTTGGCATAATTCAGCGCGTCAACCAGAATAGGTTCGTTATCAAGTGTATGCTCTTCAACAGCTTTATTCACTTTTACCAGATCCTGATACACAACACGACCCGCGCCCAGGTTCATGTGACCAACTTCGGAGTTTCCCATTTGGCCGGCTGGCAACCCAACCGCTAATCCAGAAGCCTCCAATTTACTGTTTGGATATTTAGGATACAGCGAATTCATGAACGGTGTATGCGCTGATTCAATAGCTGACACTTCAGGCTTGAGTGGAATACCCCAGCCGTCGAGGATGATGAGAATAACTTTTTTGTTCATGTCTTAAAGAATGAAAGAGTGAAAGAATGAAAGAGCGAAAGATTGAAAACCATCTGGCAAATTCACTCTTTCGCTCTTTCATTCTTTCACTCATTAAGATTATGCTGTTGAACTAAGTACGTTAATAGCTGCCTACAGCAGCGAAGGGCAATTTGGTAAACTTCTTCAAACACTTCAGGGCCTTCGTAGTAGGGATCGGGCACGTTGGGCTGATCGCTGACATCTGGATCAAATTCCCGAAGCAAAAATATATTGTCGTTGGTATATAGGCCTGTGCTACGATAGTTCAACTTTTCGATGGCTTCAAGGTTGTTTTCGTCCATGGCCACGAAGTAGTTAAACTGGGCAAGATCATCGCCCGTAAGTCGTCGGGCACGATGCGTTAGCGAAAGCCCATGTTCGAGCGCATTCTCGCGAGTGCGTCTGTCAGGAAGTTGGCCGATGTGAAAAGAAGCCGTTCCAGCCGAATCGGCCTGAATTTGCTTATCAAGGCCAGTTTCAGCCACTAATTGCCTAAATACACCCTCCGCCACCGGCGACCGGCAGATATTGCCATAACAAACGAAGAGGACGTTTAGCATGGGGCAAGGAGCAGGGAGCGCGGAGCAAAGAGAGTTGTGGGTTGTCTACCCAGCTCTCTGCCCCGAGCACCGTGCTATTTTTCTAGTGGTTCATTGTGCTCGTCGACGATAACGAATACATCTTCACCTGGTTTTTTCATCCAATATTTTTCGCGGGCAAATTTCTCGCGTAGTCGATCATTACCCAGCACTTCCCGTTGTTCAGTCTTTACGGTTTTGATCCGTTCTCGATAATACTGGGCCTCTCCGTCTAACTCATGCAACGTCCACCAATTCCTGATTTGGGTTGGCAAATCATTCGCATCAAAAAACGTCATCCATAGCAAAAGTCCTAAGCCGGAAGCGACATAGAAACTGCCAAGTTTGCGGAGGATTTTCTGGAGCATGGGAAAAAGCGCGGGGCTCGGGGCAAGGAGCGGGGATTGTTAATCACTCTGCTCCTTGCCCCGCGCTCCCTGCTAGAATTTAAGTCCTGGGAAATACGCGGTTTCGCCTAGTTCTTCTTCGATACGAAGCAGTTGGTTGTATTTCGCCATCCGGTCAGAACGAGAAGCCGAACCCGTTTTGATCTGGCCCGTGTTCAACGCTACTGCCAAGTCAGCGATGGTTGCATCTTCGGTTTCGCCTGAACGGTGCGACATGATGTTTTTGTACGAACTGCGTTTTGCCAGGTTCACCGTATCGATGGTTTCGGTCAACGAACCGATCTGGTTTACTTTCACCAGAATTGCGTTGGCAATCCCTTTATCGATACCTTCCTGCAGACGGGTTACGTTCGTTACGAACAGATCGTCGCCCACCAATTGGGTTTTGTTATCTTTCAACAGATCAGTTTGCGCTTTCCAGCCCGCCCAATCGTCTTCGGCCATACCATCTTCGATCGACAGAATTGGGTATTTGTTTACCCAATCTTTCCAGAAACCAGCCATTTCCGACGACGTCAGTTTATCGCCAGTCGACTTTTTGAAGTGGTACATTCCCGTTTCAGCATCGTAGAACTCCGAAGAAGCGGCATCCATAGCTACCCAAACATCTTCGCCTGGGCGGTAGCCTGCTTTCTCGATAGCCTGCAGAATGGTTTGGATCGCTTCATCGTTCGATTTGATGTTTGGAGCAAACCCACCTTCATCACCTACGTTGGTAGCAAGACCCATTTTTTTCAATACACCTTTCAGCGTATGGAAAATTTCGGTACCCATCCGTAGCGCTTCCGAGAACGTCGGTGCATTGGCGGGCATAACCATAAATTCCTGGAAATCGATGGAGTTATCAGCGTGTGAACCACCGTTCAGGATGTTCATCATCGGAACAGGCAGGGTATTGGCATTAACGCCACCGATGTAGCGATAAAGTGGCAAACCTGCTTCCTGAGCAGCTGCTTTCGAAGCTGCCAGCGAAACGCCCAAAATAGCATTAGCTCCCAAACGACCTTTGTTGGATGTACCGTCCAGCTCAAGCATAATTTTATCGATCATGCTTTGCTCAAACACCGAAATACCAACCAGCTCTGGGAAAATCAGTTCGTTAACGTTAGAAACGGCTTTCAGAACGCCTTTACCTACGTAAACCTTTTTGTCATCGTCGCGAAGCTCAACCGCTTCGTGGGTGCCTGTCGATGCGCCCGATGGCACAGCAGCACGGCCCAGAAAACCGTTTTCGGTACGGACGTCCACTTCGACGGTCGGATTACCGCGTGAATCCAGAATCTGTCGGGCATGAATGCTTTGAATGGTACTCATTGCAGAGAAATAAGAAGGAGTTAATAACGAACTTGTCTATCGGTCTGGCTCACTCGTTTATTGGGATTTGACACCCAAGCCTTTAGGCCGATTAGCTTATCAGGCGCAAAGTAACGAAATACAGGGCAAAACTTCAGAACAGGAATGCGTTTGCTGTGTTACTTAATGAATAATTCATGGTCTTTACAGGCCAGAACAGAAGTTATCAGAAATTTTTGTCTATTTGTGTGCTTGTAAAGCGCAACTAAATCAACCATACCTATGCGAGGGCTTTTGTATTTTCTATTGTTCTTATTAGTTGTTTTTGGTGTACTCTACGCACTGACGGGCTGGAGCTATAGCGATGGCGAGCGTGCTGGAACTGTGTCTAAATTCAGCCGGCGGGGGTTTGTCTTCAAAACGTACGAAGGCGTTCTGAACGTCGGTGGCTTTTCGGGCGAAACGGGTTCGCTTACTCCGCAATATTTCGACTTTTCGGTGAAAGATGAAGCGGTTGCCAAGCAGATTACAGATGCCGTAAAATCGGGCCAGCGAGTGACGCTTCACTATGAAGAAAAGATTCTGAAATTCCCCTGGAATGGCGAAACAAAATACTACATAACTCAGGTAGAAGTAGTTGGACCAGCGGCCCGTCCGTATGGCGATGGCTCGGCTTATCCGGGCTATCAACCACAACCTGCTCAACCTCAGGCACAGCAGCCAAATCCGGCTCAACAGCCCGCTAAAGCCGACTCAACGCTGTAGGTTAGAGCATCCTCCAAAATCTCGTCAATTATCCTGATAATAAGGCAATTGGCGAGATTTTTTGATTTGAAAAATCCTGGCTAAATCCACAGATAAAAAGCTTCAACTATTTTCAAAAATCGTTTGGCGATTCGGCGATTTTTGGGTAATTTTATCTGTTTAAACAACCATCCTAACATGGCGAAATCAGATACGGCGCAAGCCACAGCATCTGCTAATGACAGTAAATTAAAAGCTCTTCAAACAACGATCGAGAAACTTGACAAAGCGTTTGGCAAAGGCACAGTAATGCGCCTGAGCGAAACGAAAGTTGTTGATGTTCCGGTTATTTCAACTGGCTCGCTGGGGTTAGATTTAGCCCTCGGTATTGGCGGTATGCCACGTGGCCGTGTCGTTGAAATCTACGGACCTGAATCGTCAGGTAAAACCACACTAACGATGCACTGCATCGCCGAAGCACAGAAAGCGGGTGGTCTGGCAGCCTTCATCGACGCCGAACACGCTTTCGACCGTGTTTATGCGGAGAAACTGGGTATCGATACGAAAAACCTTCTTATCTCGCAGCCAGATAACGGCGAACAAGCGCTTGAAATCGCTGAACACCTGATCAGTTCAGGCGCTATCGACATCTGCGTAATTGACTCCGTTGCTGCGCTTGTACCAAAAGCTGAGATCGAAGGCGAAATGGGCGAAAGCAAAATGGGTTTACAGGCTCGTCTGATGTCGCAAGCCCTGCGGAAACTGACCGGTACGATCAACAAAACAGGTTGCTGCTGTATTTTCATCAACCAGTTGCGTGAAAAAATCGGTGTGATGTTCGGTAACCCCGAAACAACTACGGGTGGTAACGCGCTGAAATTCTACGCATCGGTTCGTCTTGACATTCGCCGTATTGGTCAGATTAAAGAAGGTGCCGATAACATTGTGGGTAACCGCACGAAAGTGAAAGTCGTTAAGAACAAACTGGCAGCTCCTTTTAAAGTCGTTGAGTTTGATATTATGTACGGTCAGGGTATTTCGAAAGTTGGTGAAGTACTTGATCTGGCTGTCGAAATGGAGATCGTTAAGAAATCAGGCTCCTGGTTCTCGTATGGCACCAGCCGGTTGGCACAAGGTCGCGATGCGGTGAAAGAACTCCTGCTCGACAATCCAGAACTGATGGGTGAAATTGAAGGTAAAATCCGAGCTAAAATCGCAGAAGACGACGAAGCTTTGGTTGATCCTGTTTTAGCCGGTACGGATGATGACGACGAAGGTGAGCTTGATGATTAACTCATCCACAAATACTACGGAAAGGGCGGGACTAAACTCCTGCCCTTTTTTAGTTTATGGAGCTATTTAAGCTCTTCTTTTATAGCAAGAAGCTTCGAATGCTTTTTATCATTCCAACGCCAGGAGGAATGACAAAAACCAAGGCTAAGTTTAAACAGCTTTTATAACTTATACGTCCCGTCGGTCTGTTTCAATTTGGTCAGGAACTTTCCGTTCTTAATTTGCAACAATGCAGGTATAGCAGCGCTTTTGGCTTCATCGGGGATCATTCTAACGCTAAATGTGCCTCGAATCTCGCCTGATAAAGTGTCGAAAGATTGAATACTTAACTGCGTTTCAGCATTGATGACAGGTTTATAGGTGCCCCAAAGTAGTTTATCACTTTTTGCCGTGAACGTACTACCGATGGTGTCGGTACCGCAATAAAGCGATTGGTAATCTACTTTAAACTTTGTCAGAGAGCATACGCGTTTCGGAATGTTAAATAACGTCAGTGTTGTCAGAAGATCGCCCTCATCATCAAACTCGGTAATCGTCACATCGAATGCATGCTGGCGACAGGGTATTCGGGAGGATGCTGCAATACGTGGATTCTGCAAAGCCACGCCCTGTCGGGTTCCCGTAACCTGCCCCCAATAATTAAGTGAATAAACGCCTGGAATCGAACCAGGGCTTACAGCAGGTGATCCGCAACTCAACAACGCCAGTAGAATTACAATAAGAAGTAGGTTTGTATTTCGCATGTGTTATTGATTGTCAGCGCCTTTTGGCGTGCTTGTGACGGCTGAACACAATTAACGTCACTCGATAGGAGAATTTGCTTCCCTCAGTAAAGCAGCCTACGCTTTTTATGCTAAAACGGCAGCTATTGAAGTAGCTGCCGTTCAGTCAGAATCTATAAATTAACTTACCAGCTATAGAATGCCGGGTAATTAGCGTTTGTCAATCGGAACGAATTCGCGTAGTGTTTCGCCCGTATAAATTTGACGTGGACGACCAATTGGCTCTTTCGTTTCACGCATTTCTTTCCACTGTGCAATCCAGCCAGGCAAACGGCCAATAGCGAACATCACCGTAAACATGTTGGTTGGGATACCCAATGCGCGATAGATAATACCCGAATAGAAATCGACGTTCGGATACAGTTTGCGCGATACGAAATAATCGTCGTGCAAAGCAGCTTCTTCTAAGCCTTTGGCAATCTCCAGCACGGGATCATTAACCCCTAGTTTGCTCAGCACGTCATCAGCAGCCTTTTTGATAATTCTGGCACGAGGATCGAAGTTTTTATAAACACGGTGACCGAAACCGAATAAACGGAAGCCCGTTGTTTTCGCATTTTTAGCCATGTCCACGTATTTAGACACATCACCACCATCGGCTTTAATATCTTCAAGCATTTCAATTACTTCCTGGTTCGCTCCGCCGTGCAGAGGTCCCCACAAAGCACTGATACCTGCCGAAATAGACGAATAGATATTCGCCTGCGATGAGCCCACAAGCCGAACCGTTGAGGTTGAGCAGTTTTGTTCGTGATCGGCATGAAGGATGAGCAGAACGTTCAGCGCTTCAGCAACAACGGGATCAACTTTGTAATCTTCGACCGGCAGCGAGAACATCATGTTCAGGAAGTTCGGGATGTAGTCGAGGGTATTTTTGGGGTAGTTGATCGGGTGGCCCAGCGCACGCTTGTACGACCAGGTAGCAATTGTTGGTAGCTTAGCCAGCAAACGAATGATATGCTGATCTGTTTTATCTTCTTTAGCGCCCTCTTCATCAGGATAGAAGGCACTCATGGCGCTCACTAAAGACGACAAAACACCCATTGGGTGTGCATTAACCGGAAAACCGTCGAAGATTTTCCGCATATCTTCTTTTACTAACGTATGACGACGAATTGCTGTCTCAAACGTTGAAAACTGCTCCTGAGTTGGCAATTCACCATAGATAAGCAGATAGGCTACTTCAAGGAAAGAGGCTTTTGCGGCCAGATCTTCAATAGAGTAACCCCTATATTGTAGAATACCCTGTTCACCATCAAGAAATGTAATGGCACTTTTTGTAGCACCGGTATTTTTATAACCCCGGTCTAACGTAACGTAGCCGGTCTGATCACGAAGATTCGAAATGTCGAAAGCTTTTTCGTGTTCTGTTCCCTCCAATGTTGGGAATGAATAGGACTTGCCATCGACAGTTAATTCAGCGTTGTTTGCCATACAATAACAGGGTAGAGTTAACAGAGGTAATAATTTGCGGGTTAGTGCATATCAGGATGAATAGGTACGAAACAAGCCTTTATGCTGATCCGAAACGCCGAAGCGGGACTGTCCGGGCGAAATTAGCCCAAAAATCTAAACGACAGATGAAATTGTTGTAAAAAAGCCGTATTACGTTTGTATTAAGCTGTAAACGAAAGTTATAGGATACATTTTTCATGTTACCGTTTGTAAAAAATACCCCCTTTTAAAACGGTTCGCACTCGTTGCAGATCAGTAATGGTTTTGCTTGGGTCGCCTTCCACAGCCACCAGATCGGCCAGCAAACCCGGACGAATGCGGCCACGATCAGCCAGATGAAATACCTCGGCATTTATAGATGTAGCCGACCGAAGCACATCGATAGGTTTCATACCATACTCAACCATCATGACTAGCTCGCGGGCATTATCGCCGTGGCTAAATACGCCCACATCGCCCCCGGCACAAACCGTTACACCAGCGTCTAATGCCTGTTTAAACGTTACGCGTTTTTGTTTAATTCGTTCCGGCTCGGGGTCCTGCCCTTTTTTCCAACCGCGATACTGACTAGTAGCATCACCAGCCGCCAGGGTTGGACAAAGCGCCGTACCATGCTGCTTCATCAACGCAAAAATTTCAGGCGTTCCCGCATCGCCATGTTCTATCGTTTCGCAGCCGCCCAGAATTGCCCGACGCATACCCTCAGCAGTGCCCGCATGAGCTACCACGGCCCGACCGCTACTTTTAGCCACTTCAACAATGAGCTTGATTTCTTCGACAGTATAAGTAGGACGGGCTTCGGCCATTAATCCCCAACGATAATCGGCGTAGATTTTTATAGCATCGGCTCCTTTGCCAATCTGCCGTCGAACCGCCTGGATCAGCGCGTCGTGACCATCGGCCTCTTCTGCTCCCTGCGGCACATCAATATCTGGGCTAAACCCTTTAGGGCCATAACTACCAGTAGCAATAAGCGCTCGGGTTACAACAATCATGCGAGGCCCCGGAATAATGCCCTTATTGATGGCCTGTTTTAAACCTACATCATCGTAATCCGCCCCTTCGGTACCTAAATCGCGTACGGTTGTAAAACCTGCCAGCAATGTTTTCTGGGCGTGAACCGTAGCCCGCGCGACCCGTAATGACCGGGCTTCTTTCAGAACCTGATCGTCCCAGGTTGTTTCGTTATACGGATGCAGCAACAGATGAGAGTGTCCTTCAATCAAGCCAGGTGTTAGCGTCGTCCCTTTCAGATCAACAACTTCAGCGCCCGTTGTCGATACTGAAGAGGCAGGGCCAGCCGCTTCAATTTTATCATCTTTTACCCGCACAACCCAGCCTTCGTGCATGGTTTCGCCATCGAAGACGCGGTCGGGGCGGAGGAGGTATGTCGATTGCGCAAAAAGTGATACTGGGAGGCAGATTAAGAAGAGGTATAGTTTGCTCATGAGGAAGTGAGTGAGTAATCTCAAAAATAAGCAAAAAAGAGCCAATTGAGGCTCTTTCCGTGGTGTCAGATGCTTACATCTGACACCACGGCGATATCAGCTACGCTTGTTCGAAATCACATCCCAGATGCCTTTACCAAATACTAGCACGACTAACCCCGGCAGTAAAATAGCGCCTGCCCGGAAACCAGCACCCGTAAGCTTATAGATACCCGTGTTGTATTGAGAAAAACTCTGGAATAGATAGTAAACAGATGCTGCCAGTAACGCAAGAGTAATACCTATCGCTAAAGGCTGACTTAGTCGGCCAACGAGCCAGGTTATTACGGAAGCCACAACGACCACGAGCGCAACCGTTCCGAGCGCTTTTGGGAAGGTTTCAATAGCCGAGTATTCGAAAAAGAACACCCCAGCCTGGCCAATCAGGTTGGGGTGTGCCAAAAGCCAGCCGTCCAGAACGACTAACACAAGAAGCAAAACGTAAAAGAATGGGTTACGCATAAAGCTGTTTTCGCAGGTTTTTTTAAGACCAACGAAGATAAAACCTCTTTATGTTTTTTGCCCTTCTAACTCCATCTTTAAAAATTTGCCCGTATAACTTCCTTTTACTTCCGCTACCTTTTCGGGCGGTCCTTCGGCAATAATGTTACCGCCTTTGTTACCACCTTCTGGGCCGAGGTCAATGAGATGATCAGAAACTTTGATAACGTCCAGGTTATGTTCAATAATCAGGACTGTATTCCCTTTATCGGCGAGTTTGTTTAGTACGGCAAGCAGATGAGCGATGTCCTGAAAATGCAAGCCAGTTGTGGGCTCATCGAGAATATAAAGCGTTTTGCCTGTATCTTTTTTAGACAACTCTTCGGCAAGTTTTACTCGTTGCGCTTCACCACCCGACAGCGTCGTGGCGTGTTGACCGAGCGTAATATAGCCCAGACCAACATCGTTCAGGGTAGTAACTTTCCGCAGAATTTTAGGCTGACTGGCAAAGAAGTCCAGACCTTGCTCAACGGTCATGTCGAGTACATCGGCAATAGATTTACCCTTGAAACGCACCTCCAATGTCTCGCGATTAAAGCGTTTGCCTTTGCAGGTTTCGCACATGATATGTACATCGGGCAGGAACTCCATTTCAATCTTCTTCATACCCGCCCCTTCGCAATCTTCGCAACGTCCACCCTTTACGTTGAACGAGAAACGACCGGGTTTATATCCTCGGATTTTCGCTTCGGGTAGTTCGGCAAACAGCGTCCGAATTTCGGAGAACATGCCCGTGTAGGTAGCCGGGTTCGAGCGTGGAGTCCGGCCAATTGGAGACTGATCGACCTCAATCACTTTGTCCAAATACTCTAGCCCTTCTACCGTTTTGAACGGTAGCGGCTCCCGCTTCGATTTATAAAAATGGCGATTCAGTACCGGAAACAACGTTTCATGAATCAGCGATGATTTTCCGCTTCCCGATACGCCCGTAATCGTCACCATCCGGCCGAGCGGCAGTTTCAGCGTTACGTTTTTCAGGTTATGGCCCGTCGCGTTCTTAATAATCAGGAATTTACCATTTCCTTTCCGGCGTTCGGTGGGTACTTCAATGGCTCGTCGACCGCTCAGGTAATCAGCAGTGGTGCTTGTACCTGCTGCTCCGGCATATTGATTTTTCAGAAATTCTTCAGGCGTTCCCTGGTTCACAACTTGGCCGCCATGCCGACCGGCGCCTGGGCCAATGTCAAGGATAAAGTCCGATTCGAGCATCATGTCTTTATCGTGCTCAACAACCAGAACCGTATTGCCTAAATCGCGTAGATTCTTCAGGGAATCAATCAGTTTCACGTTATCGCGCTGATGCAGACCGATACTTGGCTCGTCCATGATGTAGAGTACACCCACTAACTGCGTTCCGATTTGGGTAGCCAGTCGAATACGCTGGGCTTCGCCACCCGACAAGGTTCGTAACGAGCGGTCAAGCGTCAGGTAATCGAGGCCGATATCAAGCAGGAAGCCAATACGCTTGCGGATTTCCTTTAGAATCTCCTTGGCAATGACATTCTGCCGATCTGTCAGACGACCTTCCAACCCTGTAAACCAGTCCGTTAACTCGGAGATGTCCATCCGGGCCAGTTCAGAAATGTTTTTCTGGTCGATCTTAAAATACAGCGATTCTTTTTTCAGTCGGGCGCCCTCGCACTCAGGGCAGGATTTGATGACCATGAAATCCTTGAGCCACTCCTGAATTTTATCGGTACTATTCTCCTGTTGCCGTTTCAGGAAGTTGACAATTCCTTCGAACTTAAAACTGTAGTAATCTTCGCCAACAAACTTCTTCGAAGGAACGGTTGCTTCTTCTTCCGTACCATACATTAATGCATGGAGAAGATCTTCGGGAAACTTGACAACGGGCGTGGTAAGGTTCAGCTTATACTTTTTCAGAATTGCTTCGATCTCCTTGAAAATCCACAATTCACGATACTCGCCTAAAGGTGCAATAGCTCCTCGACTAATACTCAGCGACTTATCAGGAATAATAGACTCTTCGGTAATTTCCTCTACCACACCTAACCCATTACAAACCGGGCAGGCCCCGTAAGGTGAGTTGAAGGAGAAGGAGTTCGGTGATGGTTCATCGTAGCTAATACCCGACTCAGGGTCCATCAGGTTTTGCGAGAAATAGACCAACTGCCCCGATCCGTCCAGCATTTGCATGGCCCCTTTCCCCTGCTTCAACGCTGTTTGCACGGATTGACTTAAGCGATACCGATCCTCTGCTTTCGGTACAAGTCGATCAATAACGATCTCGATGTCGTGGATTTTATACCGATCCAGCTGCATCTTCGGCGCAATGTCCTGCACAACACCATCCACCCGGACTTTTGTATAGCCCGTTTTGGCGATCTGTACGAACAATTCGCGATAATGCCCCTTACGGCCTTTGATAATTGGCGATAACAGCGTCAATTTCTGACCAGCATACTGCTCCAGAATAGTATCAATGATCTGGTCCTGCGACTGGCGCTCCATCTTCCGACCTGTGAGGTACGAGAAGGCTTCACCCGCACGAGCGTAGAGCAAGCGTAGAAAATCGTAAATTTCGGTAGTTGTCCCAACCGTTGAGCGTGGGTTTTTGGAGGTCGTCTTCTGCTCAATGGAAATCACTGGGCTCAAGCCGTTGATTTTATCGACATCGGGCCGTTCCATATCGCCAATGAACGAGCGAGCGTAGGCCGAAAAACTCTCCATATAGCGTCGCTGTCCTTCTGCATAAATTGTATCGAAGGCCAGCGATGATTTCCCGCTTCCACTGATACCGGTTACGACCACCAGTTTGTTACGCGGGATTGTAACGTCAATATTTTTAAGGTTATGTTCGCGGGCACCGAGGACCTCAATTTGGTCGTATCCCGTCAGGTCAATATCAGTCAATTGCGGCTTTTCTTCTGTCGTCACGTTGGATTGGCTTATTCTAAAGAACAACGTAAAACAGGTGGGGGTAGTTCTATGTAGAGACGCAATCCTTTGCGTCTACTATGCGTCAGCAACAATCTAATTCGCGACCTTAGTCACTCTCCCTAAACATAGTTCTGCCATGACCAATTGTACACATATACGTCTTATGGGTTGACATTATTGATTACTGACAATTGCTGACGCATAGGAGACGCGAAGGGTCGCGTCTCTACGATATAAAAACCCAAGGAGTTTGGGGTATCCTTTGGGGTTATTAAAAGCAGATCCACTAATTCTCCCCAAAAAAGCACCTCTACGCCATATTAATACACTATTCCAAGAACTTGATCATTCGTCAACGGTATAACCTACTGGCTGCCTTGCTCTTATAAAAATTTACTATTTGTCTAATGCCATGTATCCGGCTTTGTCACCTTGCACAAGCGGGCAGAATCCTTAATTTTGTTAATCTGAATTCAACACATAAGTAGCCACTCAGCCCAATCGCCCGACTGGGCTTTTATGCATAGCCTGCACATCTGATATATGGTACAGAATGATGTTATTGAACCGATCTTAGAAGAAGACAAAGGCCGCTTTGTCCTGTTCCCGATCAAGCACTGGGACATTTGGGAATACTACAAAACCCACGAAGCGTCGTTCTGGACTGCCGAAGAGATTGATCTCGGGCAGGACATGAAGGACTGGAATAATCTTAGTGATGGCGAACGGCACTTTATCTCGCACGTGCTGGCGTTTTTTGCCGCATCGGATGGGATTGTCAATGAGAACCTGGCCGTCAATTTCCTGTCGGAGGTACAATATGCCGAAGCCAAGTGCTTCTATGGTTTTCAGGTGATGATGGAGAACATCCACTCCGAAACCTACTCGTTGCTCATTGATACCTACATTAAAGATCCAGTTGAAAAGGATCGGTTATTAAACGCTATCGACACCATTCCCTGTGTGCAGAAAAAAGCGGAATGGGCATTGCGCTGGATCGATAATGGCTCATTTGCCGAACGGCTGATTGCCTTTGCCGTTGTTGAGGGTATTTTCTTCTCGGGCTCGTTCTGCTCGATTTACTGGCTTAAAAAGCGGGGTATGATGCCTGGACTGACTTTCTCGAACGAGCTGATCTCGCGCGATGAAGGCCTCCACCGTGATTTTGCCTGTATGCTGTACACAGATCACATTGTCAATAAATTACCGGAATCGGACATCTACGACATCGTCCGCAATGCGGTTGAAATTGAGCAGGAGTTTGTGGCCGATGCATTGCCCGTATCGCTTATTGGCATGAACGCCGAGCTTATGAAGCAATACATTGCCTTTGTGGCCGATCACCTGCTGGTAACGCTTGGCTTACGGAAAATCTATAACGTAGCAAACCCCTTCGACTTCATGGACATGATTTCGTTACAGGGTAAAACCAACTTCTTCGAGAAACGCGTAGGCGAATATCAACGTGGCGAGGTGATGGCTAAGTTTAAATCCGCCAAGGCAGCCGCTTCGCAACCACAGGATGCAGAAAATCCAACACCAATTGTGGTAAACGAAGAACCCAAAGGCATTACGTTCGATGCCGATTTCTAATAAGCGACAAGCTTACCCTGTTAACAGCCGTACGGCTGTTGGGCTGGATTAAAATTATCTTAATAATCAAGTAAAAGTGGTACGTTTACTCGAAAAGTCCCGGTTTGGAATCGGGACTTTTCTATTTTTAGGCGTTATCACTCTTATTAATCCTACTACTTACTACTTCCCAAATGAATCGATTAGACGTTATACAGGCCCTGATGCGGCAGAAAGGTCTGAAAAATTACCTCGAAATTGGCGTCGAAAACGGCCATATTTTCTTTCGCATCAAGAGTTCGTTTAAGGTCGCCGTTGATCCGAAATTCATTTTCGACGCGAGCCGTCGATTTGGCAAGGCTATTTTGAATCCTTATAACCTGAACAATCAATATTTTGAGAAGACGAGCGACGATTTTTTTGCGCAGGATGCCAAGCAGGTCTTCGCAGGCAAAAAGCTACAATTGGCTTTGGTAGATGGCATGCATGAGTATCACTTTGCTCTCCGCGATGTCGAAAACACGCTCAACTATATGGCCGATAACGGGGTGATTATTATGCATGATTGCAACCCACAAACAGCAGGTGCAGCAGGCCGTTTTGAGAACTGGGAGGTGGGCGAGTGGAACGGGGATGTCTGGAAAACCATTATTCACCTTCGCAGCCAACGCCCTGACCTAACTGTATTCGTACTGGATTGCGATCAAGGCTTAGGCATTGTTACCCGGAAAAAACCTGAATCAACTCTGGATTATACACCAGCTCAAATTGACGCGCTGACTTACGACGATTTAGTAAAGGAGCGGCAAAAGCTGTTAAACCTAAAACCTGCTGACTATTTCTATGAATACTTTAGCTTGCAGAAATAAGGGAGCTTGAATAAAATCTAAATTATCTTCTGTCATTTCGACCGTAGGGAGAAATCTCAACTCACCCATAGATTAAACTCGAGATTTCTCCCTACGGTCGAAATGACAGAAAATGTAAACAGCTTTATTATAACCCATTCATTTTAATTGACGTTGGCTTTATAAATCGCAAATCGTTTGTCAAAATAGGTGAGTTTATAATAAGGTAAGCTAGGTTTCCCTGGTTCTGGATAAAAATATTCGGGTCTGAATTGATAATCCATTAAAATAAAATCGGCCTTATGCTGATGAGCCCATTCAGCCATTTGGGCAGAAGGATCATTTGTTGTTGTGGAATTGTGCACATAATTCTCACTACTCAACAAATGGCTATAACGACCATATTCGTTAAAGAAGAATGTTAAGGGCACCAGGCCGCTTCTTTTCGAAGGAAGGTAAGGTCTTAATTTTTCATAAGCGACAGGCAAATATTCCTGGCTAAAATTCTTATAAATGATTTCTATTATTCCGTACAAGCCAATAATAAAATAGATAGCTAAAACGAATTGAAATCCTACATCTTTAAAGCTGTTACTTTTATACAATTCATAAATCAACACAAACATATAGGGCATAAAAATAGGCATGTAGGTACCAGCACCATCTTTAGTGATAAGCCAGAATGCTATAAGTACAGCCAGAGTATACGTTTTGACTAGTTTCGGTAGGGCCTTAATAAATTTTCGCTGTTTTATAAGAATATAGACGAAAACGATAGTTAAAGCAGCCTGCTCTGGCGATTCAAAAAACATTTCTGGGCATGTCAGCATAACGAGCAGTTTAGATTTCCATCCAAAAGCATCTCGCGTGGCGGCATCGTTACTAAATTGATAATACCATCGCGAAAGTCCGTCGGTAGCCAGAAAAACATCTAGAAAATAAAGCAACCCAGTAGCCCCTCCTGCTATAGCAAATAGCAATGCCTGTTTATAATAGCGTTGATAAAGGAGTACAAAAAAGCCCGCTACAAGAAAAATAACGCCGTTCAGGTGGCAAAGCATAGCCATACCGGCCAAAATAGCAGCAGCAATAATTTTTATATTACTTTCCTTCGCCTGCTGAATACATAAAAATGAGCCAAATCCGAGAGCCGAAACCAGGAGTTCAGGCCGGTTTTCAAAACTCATTTTTACCAATAGGCCATTTGAAAAAACTAAGACTAAACTAAAAATAAGATACCACGAATTGAGTCTATGCTCTTTTTGATAAATATAAAAGCATAATTCACCAATAAGAACACCGAAAGGAATTAGACCGACAAACTGAACAACGGGAAGATGATAGCCAAATAGCTCGAATAGAAACGCACCAAAAGCTAAGAATAGTTTATGGCTGGCGAATAGCTGTTTTTCCCATCCGAGTATTCCGCTGAAAAATTCGGATCGAATAATTCCGTCTTTCTGAAGCCAATAGGATTGTTCGGCAAACCAGGCATCATCGCCCGTAGGATTTCGATAAAAATATGTAAGGCCTGTTAAAACAATAAGAACAACCAAAAATATACTAAGTACACGCTGAGAAATTATCATTGACAATTTTTATTAAATATATTTTGTGGATAGAATTTTACTATAGAAGCTGTTTAAACTTTCTTATTTGAATCATTTGTTGTCATTCCGACGTCAGGAGGAATCTCATCTTTCGCATTAGTCAAGCTTGAGATTCCTCCTGACGTCAGAATGACAACAAATGATTCAAATAAGAAAGTTTAAACAGCTTCAAAATCAATCTCCTATTAGTCCGATAAATCGACTTATCCAATGAAGAACACTTTGTCATTTAACGAACTTTAATAAGACCCCATTTCGGACCTGATGGTTTGTTTATAACGCAAACTTTCGCGCATCGGGCTACCCCGTCCAATAAACCAGGCCAATCGACCATATATCGGATCTTGCCGAAACTTGCGGCCATTTTTAATAAAATAATATGCTCGAAACAAAGCCCGAGCTGGCCAGGAATGATATTTTCGGAAATAATGAAAGAGCGAAATGTAGTACTCCTTATCAACGTCATAGTTATGAGACGTACTCTGCCCCGTAAAGTGAACATATTCTGCCTGAGGTACCAAATAGGCATTGAAGCCCGCTATAAGCAGTCGCTTGGCTATATCTTCTTCTTCAACATACAGAAAGTGGGCCACATCGAAGCCGCCAATTTTATTAAATGCCGATGCTCGTAAAAACAAGGTGCTCCCCATTACGAACGGCACTTGGATCGGTTCGGTATATACCTTTTTGGTGGGTGGGTAAATTTCTGGATGTAGCATTCGAACAAAGCCGTGACCCAGAATTTTGCTACCTAGCGTGGGCAAATAGCCGAAGGTTATCTGCCGTACACCTTCACCATTAAACATCTGTGCTCCGCACAAACCAGCGTCGGATGTAGCCTCCATAAACGCAGCTAGCTGGCTGCATACGTCGGTGCGCAGTATACAATCATTATTCAGAAAATAATAATAGTCGGCCTGAGGATCAGCGAACTGCACCCCGAGCATATTTCCGCCTGAAAAGCCGAGGTTAATTCGACTACGAATGAGCTGCACTCTGGGTTGGTCTGTAATTGACTTTAAGACTTCGTAATCCGCGTTTTTTGAATTATTATCAACAATAATTATTTCATAGTCAACCTCTTTTGTCTTTTCAACAATCGAATGAACGCAGTCGAACGTAAACTGGTGAGAATTATAGTTGATTAAAATAATGGAAACTTTTCTCGGATTCATAGTAACAAAGAACCGGGAATTGTCTGGCGAAAGCAATAGGAACGCTAATCTAATCCTCGTTCAAAACACTAAAGATCAACTCCGATTCGTAGCCTTTGCTTAAGGCATAACGCACAAGCTTCTGCTTTATAGCCAATGGATTGTCGTCACGAATACTCTGCCGTTTTTTATCTAATAATTCCTTGAGCGTATGCTGATAATCATCAGCGGCAATCTCTTTCATGGCCTGATCGAGATTATAGCCCGAAATACCCCGC
Organism: Spirosoma litoris; assembly: GCF_054776755.1. Taxonomy (NCBI): domain Bacteria; kingdom Pseudomonadati; phylum Bacteroidota; class Cytophagia; order Cytophagales; family Cytophagaceae; genus Spirosoma; species Spirosoma litoris. The sequence continues at coordinate 66,286 of NZ_BAAHBI010000070.1, forward strand.
TGCTGCAAATGCAGTTTGATCTTACGCTTGCCCCAGCCTTTTACCCGAAATTTCCCTCCGGCAAACGATTTGGCAAATCGTTCTTCATTCAGGTAGTTCTGTTGAATTAATTCAGCGATCACTTCTTCGGCATCATCGCCAACAAGGCCCCACTCTTTCAGTCGCTCACGAACTTCCTGTTGCGTACGCTCCTGATAGGCACAAAACATGGCTGCCTTACGAAGCGCATCTTTTAGTAAATCTGTCATACAATAAGAACATTTTTTTGTCCGTTATACGTCATAATCGAACACTGGTTTTTATGATAAACTATGATTTTCATTTATTAATAGAGATAGATTTATATCAATCTGCAAATCATAGTTTATCATAACACCGATGTGGTTCTATATCTGTTATTTATCGCTTTTTTGGTTGATGTTGCATCAGCTTGTTTATTAACGCTTCAACGTCCGAAACGGGCATTTTTTCTACCAAATACTGATGCCCCTTGCCCGCATCGTCCCAGCCATTTGATCCATCAGTATTTAGCGACAGTCGCCCGGATTTCACGGTGTAATAGGGCTCATACCCTTTAACGCCCACCAGAACTGCTGTTTGATCCCAACTCATCCGGCCATTTGCATCTTCTTTTGATTTAGGCAGGCTAATTGTAAAAACATCTTTTACAGGACTATGCTGAATCGCTTTATTCTTTGTTAGTGGCAAACCTGAGTGGATTTTTTGCCCAATTTCGAATCCACTCATCAGAACAGGCGTTGGCCAGCGGGTAAAGAATGTTTTCGACGCTGGCGTATCTTTGAATACATTAAACTCCCGCCCTGTCGGGAATTTGCCAGCCATACTGACCACCTGTTTTATTTTCTGGACAGCCAACTCCCGCCCTGTCAATTTAGAATATTGATCTGGTTTGGAATCAAGCAGGTTGGCCAGGTTTGTCAGAAAACCAACCGTAATAACCGTTACACTATGGTCAGGCTGTTTAGCCAGAATCTGTCGATAAAGAGCAACGGCATCTGGCACCTCGTTATTCGACTTGATACTGTGCGGATAGCGAGCCACAATTGTATCGGACCAGTGCTGCATGTCTTTATCGCTCACCGCTTCGCCTTTAGGTACGCCAATTGGTATGCCTGGGCGATTAAAATAGGTATTTAACACACTCAGCACCTGCGTTACTTTCGGATAGTTGGTACTGGCAATAGTGGCCAGGATTTTAGCCTGTCCTTCATCGGCAAAGGCATGCAGCAACGTAATAGCACCAACATCGTCGTAATCGGGGCCCATATCCGTATCAAAAATAACGGGTACTGCGGCCGTTTTTTTGGCCGATTGTCCGGCAGCCGAACCGATTGTCAGCGCCAGTAACACACTAATTGAAAATAAGGTAATTCGGATCATAGGAATAAACGAGATTTACAGGACGATACGAATTACGAATTGTTTTTGGTAAGAATCGTCATTCGGTTCGCGTAAATCTTGAAAACATGATTTCTCTTCGAAAACTCACAATATCACCCGATACCCAATTACAGAATCTGGGTTGGGACTGGATGCTTGGTCAGGATACGCTACCTTATCTGGCAAATGAAGTCGTAGTGGTGCAAGCTGAAGAAGCTGATGCTTATTACGAAGCAGCCAATGAGCTGTTTGAGATGTTTGTAGCGGCAGGGCAGCATATTATTGACGAAAATCGCTTTGCCGAAGTGGGTATCCCGGCTAATCTGGTAGAACTTATAAAACTATCATGGGATGATGATCGCCATATTCATCTCTATGGCCGCTTTGATCTGGCCGGCGGTATCGATGGACGACCCATCAAACTCATCGAATTTAATGCCGACACAGCTACTTGTTTGCCCGAAACGGCCGTTGTTCAGTACGCCCACCTAAAAGCAAATGGACTTGATGATAGCCAGCAATTCAATGCCGTGTTTGAAACGCTAACGGGTCAATTTGAAGAACTGCTGGCTGTAAACCCTGACCTACAACCCACATTACTTCTGTCGGCCATGCGCGATTTCCCGGAAGACGATACGAATGTGGCCTTATTGGGCGAAGCCGCTCGCGAAGCTGGCTTTGATCTTGAATTTGACTTTGTCGATAACGTTGAATTTTCGGCGGAGGAAGGTATTTTCTGGCAAAATCCTAAAAATGGGCAATTTGAAAAGCTAGATTTCTGGTTCAAACTGGTGCCCTGGGAATCCATTGCCGAAGATGAGCCTGAATTGGTTAACCTATTGACTGAAATTGTCCGAAAACGTTTGGCCGTCGTCTTAAATCCAGCCTACACACTACTCTTCCAATCGAAATACATTCTAAAAATCCTCTGGGAGCTTTATCCAAATCATCCATTACTTCTGGAAACCGACATGAAGCCACTTGTGGGAAAATCGTGTGTAGAAAAAGTTTTGTTTGGTCGGGAAGGTGCCAACGTTCGCATTATCGATGCGGATGGAAGCGAGCGTTTGGCTGCCGATGGAGATTACGGAGATTACCCAAAAATATACCAGCAATACGTCGAATTCCCGCAAGATTCTGAAGGGTATACCTACCAGGCGGGGGTTTTCTATGCTGGCGAAGCCTGTGGCTTAGGCTTCCGGCGTGGTGGCCTAATTTTAGATAACAAAGCAGGATTTGTAGGGCATGTAATTAACTAAATATGAGCAATCTAATTCGCTTAAGTTTCTAATATTATCAGGCAGTAAATCTAATTATATCATTTTATCGTTATTACTGTTGTAGATGACCAATTCATGGGATTTTCATTGTTAACTGCTTTGGCATGAATAATGTATTCTTATACCTCCAGGCTTTGGTCTATATCGTTGCAGGAATAAATCATTTTATTAGTCCAAAAACTTACCTGGCCATTATGCCGCCTTATATTCCAGCGCATAATTTGATGGTTATGCTAAGTGGTGTGGCGGAGGTGTTATTAGGGATTGGCTTACTATTCCCCGCAACGCGCTCGTTATCAGCCTGGGGGATTATGGTATTATTGGTGGCCATATTTCCGGCCAATCTATACATGGCGACCTCAGATCGCTTCCTTGATTTTCCAGCCTGGTTACGATGGGGCAGGTTGCCTTTGCAGGGAGTATTGTTATGGTGGGCTTACAAATACACCTAAATCATGGCAGTTGTTAAACACTATCCGCATTGAGAACACAGTTGCAACAATATACCTAACTACAACAACTTGATCATCTTTACATATCCAAAACCTGTATGTACCATATATATCATATTCAGTATATCAATTTATCATTATAAAATAATTTGTTGTTTCGCTAAAAAAAAAACACTTTTCTAACACTGATCCATTTTTGCATTTTTCCTATAAAATTTTCTTATTAGCAAACATGAGCACTCGTGCCCAAAATCGTGAAAGATGCATGAAATCGGCATTAGTCAACAAAAAAGATCACTTTAGTGATAAATAAATTTCAATTATCGCAGTACGTGCAAAAACCCAATTATTTAACTAATTATATTTTTCAGTAAGCCCATAAACGTTATTACCTACCGACCATTATTAATTGACTGACAGATAATAGTTTACTAAAGTGACTTTCATTATCGATTTTAGTCAAAGGGGGTGACATATATGTGAATTATAATGAATGCTGTTATTATGGAGAAAGATGAAAAGATAAGACGGAACCGCTCGAAAACCACTCAACGCATTGTTGAAGCGCTCGAAGATGTAATAGCAGAGCGTGGTTTAGAAGGTGTGGGTGTAAACCGGGTAGCCGAAAAAGCGAATGTAAGTAAAGTCCTGATTTATAGATACTTCGGCGGAATGGAAGGTCTTCTTGAGTATTATGTAAAAATGGGGAAATTATTTCCAGTTTTTACTCCTGCTGTATTAGACCAAATCCGCCCATTGCATGAATCTGACGTAGCTCGTATTTGGTATCGTCAAGTCATTCAAACCTACCGTTATTTCCGTACGTTTAAGGCAGCCCGTGAGGTTCTGAAGGCTAGCGTTATTGAAAATGATTCAATTGCCGAAACAACAGCTCGGGCACAAGACGAAGAAATGACACGGCTCGTAAGCCAGCTATCGTTCGTAAAAGGTGCCGATACGCAGGCAATTTCGGCAGTTGTACTTGGTGCAATGACTTATTTGACAATTATGGCCCAAAACGACCGCACAATGATCAGTATTGATCTACGAAGCGAAGAAGGCTGGGAGCGGATTGAAAATGCGGTTAAAGCCATTTATATCGCCTTAAATAAAATGGCAATTGGTTCAAAAGATGTTGAATTGGAACTCCAGTCAGCTCATTTGCCGCTTGCTCAATGGTAAGTTAGACTGCGTAGTTTGCAGTAGCCAGGACGTAAAAGCTCTTAGCTACTGCAAACTAGTTTTTAGTTCATCTGAATGGTCTTCAACTCTGGACCAACTCCTTCAGTTTTAAGTACCTTCCACTCGTAAGAGGACCTTCTCGCAGCTATCTTCTAACGACCGTGCCGATGCGGTCGTCCTACGCGAAAAGGCCGTCCACGCCCTCGGGCAATACCTCCTAATAAGCCCCCAGAGTCGGTTCGCAAGAGGCCAAACCGAAGGTAAATCCCATAGAATGTTTTAGAATTATCGGTTGTTTCACCACTGAAATCGTAATAACCCGTTGTGAGGCCAATACCCAGGCGAGGGGCCACCTGCGCAATGATGCTATACGTCAATTCAAGCATCAAGCTTCCTTCTTTATCGAAAACACGGCCTGCTCCTATGGTCATCTCGTTCGCAAAAATTCCATAGTTCGCAACGTCCATCGTAACCCTACCTTCCAGGAAAAGTGACGTATCCGGTCGAAGGGAATTTCGGCCGAAGGCAACACCCAAATCGATTACATTAAACGACTTTCCAATTTCGATGCTTTGCGCAATGCGGTCCTTTGGGCTCCCAGCACCCGTATAGATTGAAAAAGGAGTTGCGCGAACATAAATTGGGGCCGCCTTAAAGTTGAAGATTGAGCGGGTTGAATCTTCTGTTGAGCGGGTCATTTTATAATACTGCTGGTTATACAGCGCTCTTTTAGACGTGTCGGGTTTCGCAGTTTGGCCCCAAACTGTTGAGCCAGGAAGCCAACTAAGTAATAGCAATATAGTTAGTCTCATAAACTAAAAGTTAAGCGCGTTAACTTAGCGTTAGTTACATAAAAAATAAACCGCCCTTAGTGAACGGTTTATTTTAAGATCATTTTAATCAAGACTTAGCGACTGGCTACAGCGCCTTTCCTGGCGTGGATTTTCTCTACCACCCATTTGCCAACTTTTTCACCTTCTAGTTGGCCATTAACTAAAGCAGATCGATAGTGAATACCACCGTACATACGGCTGATCGAGGCTTCATCGGCAGCAGCCCGGAACGATTTGAACGACCGCACACCGTGCCCGTATTTAAACTCTGTAGAATCGGTAAATGCGACGTTATCGCCCATCAAGTCAGTTAGCACCGTAGCTGCTGCCGTCGAGATCACGCTGTGCCCGCTTGGGTATTCCGGAAACGGAGGTGTCTGTAGAAATGGCGTCCACTTGGGGTCAATGAATTTGTTGATAACGGTTTCCGGGCGTATCGTTTTGGTCCGATATTTTTCGTCCCAGCAGGAAATAAATCCATCACTCAACGCAAATGACGTAAGCGCATAGGCTTCCACGGTTTGCATCATGTTTAGCTTTTTCTGCCGAGCCACCGTTTGAGCAATAGCCAGCCAGTGACCACCTGGCGTCATTTTTTTACTGGCAAACATGACGTGCCCTGCTACGTTCATCACAAACGCATTATCGTCCCAGAAATAGGCAATATCCTGTTGCTGTTTATCCAGTTTTTTTCCCGTCTGATAAACCTCATCCAGTTCTTTCTCATAAGGACTTCCCTTAGCCAGACTATACGGAAGCGGGCGAGGAGGCATGAACTGATTACAGGTATCCATTGCCCAGCAGCGTAGCTTATTCCACTGAGGTTCAGCAGCATCCATATAAGCCGGGGGGGTTGGCACCCAGGTCCCCTCCTCGTTTGTAACAGTATGCTTGAATCCTCGCGTCTGCTTATAATTGTCCTTGGCCGCGTAGTCCAGAACGTGTTTAGCAATGGCCTCTCCATAAGCCATTGATCGTTCAAAAATATCATCAGGAACACCGTCTTTTTTATACTGCTCATAGAGCGGCTTTTCGAATTCGTCGTAGAAATTGACCGAGAAGGTCAGGGCACGAGCAACGGTTAAAAAGGCGCGCACACTAGCTAGCGGAAAGCAATAGTCTTTCCCTGCTTCGGGCTGTGGACCAGTCTGGAAGCGCTTCAATTTACCGCCCAGCGATTCGTATTGCTTATCGAAGGGTACAAGGGCCTCGTAACCCGCCAGGTTCGCGTAGGAGTAAATCCGGCTGGCAACGGGTGGCGAAAAAATGTCGTGAACAACAACTTCAGTAAGTTTATTAAGAGCTGAGTTATAATACTCAACATTAGCGGCTTTAGCATTGTACTCGGCAGGGGAAACAGGCTTACGACAACTGGAAACCCCAATCAGCAAAAGCCCTAGCATATAGCTAAAACGTAACAAAGATCTCATGGCTAAATAACAAGTTATATGAACAAAGCCGAGCAAGGCTATGGATTTACGACAAAATTAGTAGAAAATTTAGGGTGAAACTAAGCTCGGTTCTGTTGGTTATTTCAAAAGCAATGGTTTAAATAGTTGTAAACCTGCATTATTTCGAGCCACGATAATTAATTGTCCCTGCGGTGTTCGGACTGGGCGAATATCGCGAATCTCGCCATTCAGCAAAAATCCGGCATCAATGGGCGACAAAGCCGTGAACGTTCCTTTGCCGTTATTCTGCAATACTAATCCATAACTGGCATCGTAGCGTCCCTGATAGGTACTTACTCCGTAGAAATTACCACCACCCAGCACATCAAGGTCGCCATCATGGTCGAAGTCTATTGCCTCAAGAGCGAATAGCTTCGATACCTGAGCCATCATTGGTAACTCGTGCACGACGAATTTTGGACCTCCGTCATGGCCGCTTTGATTCTCCAGATAAACCGACGCAAACTGGTTGACGGTAAATTCGTCAGCGCCTTTCAGTTCATCGTCTTTTAAGACTTCGTTGAGTGGTTTCCCCGCAAATGACACATAATCGGTAAAGCGCTTGTTGATGATGCTTGGCATTTGTTTACCCAGCTCATCTTTAAAGCCTAACGGGTACCATTCATCCCCACGATTGTAAGCAATGATCTGCTCGGAACTCTGGTTATTATCAACATCTTTTACCCACATTCGTAATTGCGAGTCGGGCGTTTTACGGAACTTGGTGTTCGTTCCTAGATTACCCGCAACTAAGTCAATATCACCATCCTTGTCGAAATCAGCTGCAATAATGCGTTGGTAAAAGCCATTTAATGGTGTTTTATCGGTTAAGATCGATTTACTTTCGGTAAACTTCCCTCCGTCATTCGTGAAAATTTTAACGGGCATCCAGTCTCCAGCCAGAATTAAATCGAGGTCTTTGTCGCCATCATAATCAGCCCAAACCGCGTCGGTAATCATACCAGCTTTTCGGAGTCCTTCGGCTAGTTTATCCGTCTGATCGGCGAAATGCCCTTTGCCGTCATTGACCAACAGGTATGAGTTCGGTGATTTCCCGTAGCCAAACCCAACAACCCGGCCTCCTACAAACAAATCGAGATCGCCATCTTTATCAATATCCTGAGGGCGCACACAGCTCTTGTTGTCGTACATGGGCGGTAACGCATTGACCGAGCGACTGAAATTCCCACGCCCATCGTTAAGGTACAGACGGTCGAACTGCTCCGGCATTTTGTCGTAGAATTCATTACCACCCGACACGACGTATAGGTCGAGGTCTTTATCGCCATCGGCATCGAAGAAAGCAGCATCGACATCCTCGTAGGTTGAATCTCTGGCGAAATCTGGCTGCATAGCTGGCTTGAATTTTCCATCAGCCTGTTGCAGCAATAAACTTCCCGCTTTCCACTTAGCACCTCCGGCATATATATCGTCCAGCCCATCGCCATTCACATCGCCTAAGGCCAAATGCGGCCCTTCTGTCGATACCTGAAACGGCATTAACGGCTCACGGACGTAATCGTAATATTCTTTATTCTCTTTATGCTTGTATGGAATTGAATCGGCAGTGGTAACATCGACAAAGAGCGGATGAATAGCAGGGGTCGCGTACCGATAATTCGTGCCGTCGAGTTGGGCGTCCGTTTGTTTTAAGGTGAGCGTCTGATTGGTTTTCACCTTTGTGCGAATCTCCATTCGCTGATTTGGCCAGATTACAATCAATGAATCAATTACGTCTCGCTTCCCCAGACCAAACAGCAATTCTGGTGCTACAGACGACTCGAAACCACGAGTTGGCATCAATTGCTGTACTTGCAAACTATCTCCGTGCAACGAACCGCCATATTTAGCAATTACCTTCGCACCCACTCCAAACGTATTCGGAGCATCCCCTTTCAGTTTAACCGTCAGATGCGTGTTGTCAGGAAAAATTGTGGTTGCCTCATTGCGATAAAGGCCCGCCGGATCGTCGATGTTGTTCGTAATTAAATCCAGATCGCCATCATTGTCCAGATCGGCATACGCTGCCCCATTTGAAAAATTAGGCACCGAGAATCCCCAGGCAGACGATTTATCCTCGAAGCGGAGCGATGGAGTACCCCGATAAATATAATTATGAGACTTGCCTTCCGGCATCAACTTAATAGCCCGTTCATCGAGCGATTTCGACGTTTCCATCGCATACCGAAGGGAGTCATCGGCAGCAAATTTCACATAGTCGAGGTTGTTAGGGCGATGGACAATGCCATTGGAAATAAACAGGTCTTTTATGCCGTCATTATCATAATCGGCCAACAAAGGCGACCAGCTCCAGTCTGTTGCTGCCACGCCTGCCATAGCCCCAACCTCCATAAACTTCTTCCCTGACAGGTTTAGCTGAAGGCAGTTTCGGCTATACTGGTTCATGTAGCCATAGGCCAGTTTGTAGATATAGATGTCCAACGGATCTTCGCCCAGCGATGACTTTTCGACGGTTTCATCTTCGGGATACATATCCAGCGTAACCACGTCGGCAAAGCCATCGTTATTGACATCAGCCACATCGTTACCCATTGAAAAACGGCTGGTATGCTGGAATGCTTTTTTTACACTTTCCGTAAAACCACCTTTCTGGTTATTGATGTAGTAGTAATCATCTTCGTGAAAATCATTTGATATGTATAGATCCTCCCAACCATCGTTGTTCAGATCGGCCACCGATATACCCAGCCCATACCCCATTGCAGCGCCGAAAATGCCCGCCTGTTCGCTAACATTTATAAAGCGTTTAGAACCAGAGACTGGTGACTTGCTCCCTGCCGCCTGCTCCACGCTCATATTTTTAAACAGGTAATCGCCCGACTCATTATGACGAAGATTACGCGCCGTTACCCGATCGTAACTACGTGACGTATGAACAGCATGATTGAGCAGGTAGCAGTCTAAATCGCCGTCATGGTCGTAATCGAAAAAGGCCGCCTGTGTTGAGAAACCCGTAAAATCCAGCCCATAATCGGCGGCTTTTTCGGTAAAGGTCCCATCGCCGTTGTTGATGTATAGCTCATTGGCTCCCTCCAGCCCCCGGAAATTGCCTACAGCACAAACGTAAATATCCAGAAAGCCGTCGCCATTGACATCGGCCATCGTAGAGCCTGTTTGCCAATCCGAAAAACCGGCAACCCCTGCTTTCTCGGTAATATCTTCGAACTTAAAGTTGCCTTTATTGAGATAGAGTTTGTTCTTCCCCTGATTCGATACAAAGTATAAATCTGTCAGACCATCGTTGTTGATATCACCCGCCGATACACCACCCCCATTATAAAAATAGAGGTAGTCGAGGATATTCAATTTTTCGCTTGGTACAAGATGATTAACAAACCCAACACCCGTTTGAGTAGAGTCGAGTGCCTGAAAGAGCTGTTTTTCTGACTTGAATGGGTTACAACCTGCCAGCGCTAACAAGCCAGCCGTTAGGAATAAAGCAATACGTTTCATATAAAAGGAGTGGGGAGCGGGGAGCGAGGAGTGAGAGTACTTCGCCAGTCATTCTCACTCCTCGCTCCCCGCTTCTATTACTTAATTAAAAAAACCTGCGTGCGGTCGTTATTTTTTGCCAGAACAAGTTGACCTTGCTTAAGCCGTGCCATACGACGAACCTGACCGCGCACAAAGAAGCCAGAGGCTGCCGGATTGATCGACTCGTACGCCATACGGCCGTCAGCGGCTTTGCCCCGGTTTCGTAATACGACCCCATAATTACCATCGTAACGGCCAACTTCAGGAAGTACATCGAGGAAATTCCCCGCCAAAACGAGGTCGGTACGACCGTCGTGATCGTAATCGGTGAAGACAACACTACAAATGGGCGATAATTGGGCATCGGTTGGTAAGGGTTGAAACGTTAAATCGCCTTTACCCGAATTCAGTAGAATAGCCGTTTCACCTATAAACGATTGCTTAACGACAGCCTGTTTCAGTTGATCTTCATCCAGAATTTCATTAATCTTCTTACCCGCGTAATCGCCAAACTTTATAAATTTTTTCTTGATTGTAGGCATTTCCTTCTGCAAATCGCTTTTCAGTACCATTGGGTACAGTTCGCCGGTTTCATCGGCACAATTTATAATCTGCTCCAGCGTACCGTTATGATCAAAATCACCCACATAAATTTCAGCCGGAACGGTTTGGGTAGCCCGAATGCGGGAATTGAGCCCTAAATTACCCACTACCAAATCCAAGTCGCCATCACCATCGGCATCGCCTGCGGTTACACAATTCCACCAGCCATTCGTTTTCAACGGTTTACCTTCGGTATCCTTTATCGATAACTCTGGATTCTGAGTTAGTTTACCCCGCTTGTTTTCGAATACCCGGATCGGCTCCCAATCGCCAACGACAATCAATTCGGGATACTTATCGCCGTTCAAATCGGCCCATGTTGCTCCGGTAACCATACCTAGCTGATCAATATCAGCCAGGAAGCGTTTGGTGTAATTTTTGAAATTTCCGGTGCCATCATTCGTAAGCAGATAGCTCGCTGGATTATATCCATATTGACTTGGAATTAGACGAGAACCAATAAACAGGTCAATATCACCGTCCTGATCAAAATCTGCGGCTGCCACGCATGAGCCACTCGCCTTCAGGTTAGGCAATCCTGTTTCAGAGCGACTAAATCCGCCCTTCCCGTCATTTAGGTAAAGCTGATCCAATAGTTCCTCTGAGTCAGCGCTAAACTCATTACTACCTGATACGACGTATAAATCCAGATCATTATCGCCATCGGCATCGAAGAAAACGGCGTCGACAGCTTCTGAAATGGTATCCTGTTTCATGCTAACAGGCGTTTTATCGACAAAACGCCCAGCGGGTTGCTGTAGAAATAAATGTCCCGACTGCCCACTAGCACCGCCAAGAAACACATCGTCCAGCCCATCGCCATTTACGTCGCCAGTAGCCAAGGCAGGTCCCTGAGTAGAGAGTTGCTGTTTTAACAAAGCATCTCGATTATAATCGACAAAGGGGCTTTCTTTATGCAAATAGCTCAACCCCGAAGCGGCTGTATTGTCCTGAAAATAGGACCGTGCAAGGGTTATAGAAGGCTTCCATAGTTGATTCGCATCTGCCCAACGGAGCGTCAATAGCTGATTAGCTTTAGGCTGGCGTAAGGTTTGCTTTTTATCGTCCGGCCAAATGACTATTAACGAATCAATCTGAGGTTTGTCGCCCAGGCCAAAAACTAGATTTAGGTCGACCGACGATTCAAAACCCCGGTTTGGCATCTGTTGCAGCAATTGCATCCGACCAGGCTGATAAACGAATACTTTGGTGCCAATGGCGTTTCGGTTCAGGCCGCTTCCTTCCAGTTTTATTTTCAAATAATTTGCCTTGCGCTCTTCGCTCGATTTATTCTGGTAGATCGAAACGGGAGAATTTACATTGTTGACAACCAAGTCTAAATCACCATCATTGTCTAAATCACCATAGGCGGCACCATTAGAAAAATCAGGTTCCGAAAGACCCCAATCAACCGCTTTGTTGGTAAAATGGAGGTTTCCATCATTATGAAAGGCATAATTGGGAATAGCCTCGGAAGGGGTTTTATCCAAAAACTCTTTAAAATTAAACGCTCTCTGGCGGGCCATCTGAGCCATATTCTCGCGATCGGCCAGGAAGTTTACGAAGTCTTGATCGGTTACGTCTTTGGCAATTCCATTGGCCACAAAAATGTCTTTCTGCCCATCATTATCCATATCAAAAATCAGCGCCCCCCAGCTCCAGTCTGTCGCCTGAACCCCCGAGAAGCGGGCAATGTCGCTAAAGGTTGGCAAGCCATTATTACCCGGCTGATTTCCCTGATTCAGGTGCAACATATTTTGCATGTACTGATAGTGGAAATCACGCCCAACCTTAATTTGCTCCAGATCGTGCCCTTCGTAACTGGAATTACGTTTTAAACGCCGGTCATTGCCGGGCAACATATCCGTTATGAAAATATCGAGTTTGCCATCATTATTAACATCAGCCACATCGGCTCCCATAGACGACAGACTGGTATGCGGCATCGACTCTTTTATCGACTCCCGAAACGTTCCATCGTGGTTATTGATGTAGAGGTAATCCCGTTCATAAAAGTCATTGGAGATATAAATGTCGGGCCAGTTATCTTCATTCACATCACCGATGGTTATACCAAGGCCAAAGCCAATCACGCTACCATAAATCCCGGCTTTTTCGCTGACATCGGTAAAATGCTTACCCTTCTCCTGATCGTTCCGGAAGAATTTATGGCCGCCTAACGAATCACGCTGCGCCCGTAAGTTTGCATAGACCAACTTACCAACAGGCATAAAGCTATTGTTCAGCAGGTACATATCCAGATCGCCGTCCCGGTCATAATCAAAAAAAGCTGCGTGTGTGGAGTAACCCCGATCAGCTAAACCATATTCGGCTGCGCTCTCCGTAAATGTCGGAACCCCATTGGCATCATTCCCATTGTTGATAAAGAGCTCATTAGCGCGATCATCACCCTCGCGATTGCCCGCATTACACACGTAAAGATCAAGTCGCCCATCACCATTTACATCGGCAAACGTAGCGCCTGTACTCCACGCTCGTTTTCCACCTACACCCGCTTTGGCCGAAATATCATCGAATTGTATGCCGCTTTGCCCAGGAGCAGTTCGGTTCAGATAGAGTTTATTCTCGCCCATATTGGCGATCAGAAATACATCGGCCAGGCCGTCATTATTTACATCGCCGATGGCTACGCCACCGCCGTTATAAAAATTCCGGTAATTGAAGATGTTGAAATCCTTATCGTCGGTAACAGTGTTGGTAAAATTGACGTGTGTCTCGTCGGACGACAATTTCTGAAACAGTGGATCGGATGGCGTCTGTTGCTTTGACTGGCAGCCTATAAACAGGCCAATTGCCAGAACGATTAAAAGGATACGCATTGGTACAAGCACATGAAAAACAAATCGTATTGGTAAACAGTAGTGAAGGAAGTATGTAGGACGATTTTCGTTTTTAAGGGACTGCAAATGTAACGAATTATGAAGGTTGATTAGGTATATTCGACCAATTAATTGGCTTTTAATCAGTCACTAAAACAAAAAGAGCAAGCCCAGATGAGCCTGCTCTTTTTGCCTTCTGAAAGGAAGATTAATAACCTGGATTTTGCTTCAGGTTTGGATTCAACGCCAGCTGATCTCTTGGAATTGGGTACAATGTCCAGTGGCTATCTGCATCTTTAGGCTTAAAGCGTTTAGCATCGCCAAAGGTTCCGAAACGGATTTGGTCCTGACGGCGGTGATATTCCCAAGCCATTTCACGACCACGTTCCGCTAACATGTCGCTCAGTGTTAATGTAGTGAAGTCTGGCATACCAGCACGCTTACGAATCAGGTTTACATCCGTTAGAGCGGTTGCCGTATTACCTAAACGTAAGTTAGCTTCGGCACGCATCAGGTAAACGTCAGCTAAACGATACACGACGAAGTCGTTATCCTGGCTAGTAAACGAGTTGTTCGTCTGAATCTGATATTTTACACTACGAGCACCGGCTACACGACCAGGAGCACCGGCAGCTAAAACGAGCGATGGAATCTCTGGGGTGAAAGCCAGCGGGATGGCATCATCCATCAGTGGTGTACCATCAGCTTTGTACTGCTGTCCAACCAGCCACATTTTTTTCCGAACGTCCTTGTCATCGAACGAGTTGTAGAACTCCGTTACGGCCGCGAAACCGTTCCAGGGGGCTGTACCCAGGTTATAGGTCAGCTGGTTCAGGTAGTGCAAGTTCTGCATTTGTACCTGGAAGCCTTGCCGTTTCGACTTATCAAATGGAGTCGCCAGGATAATCTCTGCCGAATTCTGGTTCTGTGTTACGAAGTTGCTGAAGAAATCACCAACAATCTGGAATTTACCAGAGCTGATAATATTATTACAACGCGTAATGGCATCCGCCCAACGAGGAGTACCTGTATACACCTGTGCATTCAGATACATTTTTGCCAGAATCATATCAGCTACATACTTGTTCATACGACCGTAGTATGCACCCCCTACTGTACTGCTTAAGTTCGGATAAGCCGCCAATAGTTCTTTTTCTACGAAAGCAAACATATCAGCACGGGTACTCTGTTTAGGCGTACCTGCCGAAACCTGATCAGCAATGATTGCATTGCCGAATAGATCCATTGCTTCGTAGTGGAAGAACGCCCGCAATGTTTTTAACTCTGCAATGACGCCAGCATCCTTAATTGTACCAAGCTGTTGGTTAATAGAGGTGATGTTGTTATAACACCAGTTCCAGGGACCATTGAATTGGTTGTTGTCCGTAACAGGGTCCCAGGTGTGTGTGTATAAACGCACCCAGTTATCACCATCTTTCCAGTCACCGCCACGGGTTGGAACAATCTGTTCATCCGTAGTCGTATTCAGGTTGGTGAGGTTACCGTAGTAATCGCCCAGTCCATTGTATAATGGGCCGATCAAAGCCGCCTGTTGGGCAGCCGTCGTACCGAATGTACCGCTGGTTGGGATAACGTCGTAAGTCGTCTCGTCAAGATTCGTACAAGACTGACCTGCCAGCATAAGTGCCGAGCATCCCAGAAGCACTTTTATGGTTATTCGTTGCATATAAGTTTTTGATAGGTAATTAATTACACCATTAAAGCCTAGGCCCTATACTAACGGTGTGTTCATTAAAGCAGTTTTCACAAACCGAATTATTTTTTGGATTTAATCCGGTTTGCGAGCTGTAATTAAGGCTAGAACGTCAAGTTCACACCCAACTGGAACGTACGTGTTTTAGGATAAACGCCATAGGCATCTAAGCCAACGTTGTTTGGAGCCTGTGTAGTGCTACTTGGCAAATCACCTTTTACCTGTAACTCAGGGTCAATGCCTTTGTATTTGGTGATAATGAACAGGTTGTTACCACCTAAGTAAATACGAGCATTGGTGATGTATTTGCTAGCTGGCAGTGGCACGTTATACCCAATTTGCCAGTTGTCGAAGCGAACAAATGAACCACTTTCAAGCCAGTTTGTCGATAATACGTTGATACCATAACCCTTCGGCATCGTCGTTACGTCTTTCAACATGTTCGTCTCCAGAATCGACCCTGGAATCATCAGGTTCGACCGCAGGTTGTTCAGGATTGTGTTACCAAACGTACCACGCAGCTGGAAATACAAATCAAATCCTTTGTAGCGGAATGTGTTGATAAACGACGCATTCAGGAATGGCTGTGGGTTGCCTTGTTTCAGGGGTGAGCCAGCAGCTACAGCTACAGCAGCATCTGCTTTAGAAACGTCCGTTACAGGGGTATCGCCCGAACCTGCTTTTAACAGAACCTGACCAGTCGAGTTGTAACCAACAAAAGTTGGAACGTTGTTAAACTCGCCCAGAGGCTGTCCTGGTGTCAGGTACGAAGCATATACATCCGACAAACCACGACCACCAAATGGGTTGAAACGAACCAGACCATTGCTGAACTGATCATTCGAGAGCGAAACAATCGTGTTTTTGTTATACGCTGCAACAGCCCGAGCATTCCAGGAGAAAGCACCTTTCTGAATAACATCGCCACCAAACGAGAATTCAACACCAGAGTTACGCATCGAACCTACGTTTGCCAGAATAACAGGGGTAAAGTAAGTCACCCCATCAGCTGGTACAGAATATGGATACAACATATCCTTCGTCAGCTTATTGTAATATTCCAGCGTACCGCTGAATCGACCGCCGATCAGTTGGAAGTCCAAACCAACGTTTGTTGTTGTCAACACTTCCCATTTCAGGTTTGGGTTAGCATTTTGCGTAATACCATAACCTGGCAGGAAGTCGCCTAATGAACCATCATAGTACGTTCCTTTCTGACCGTACAATTGGATGGAGTTGTACGGAGCAATACCTTCTGAGTTACCGGTTTGTCCGTAACCAGCGCGTAGTTTCAGGAAGTTAAGCGTATTGCTCTTTGGGAAGAATTTCTCGTTGGTAATTGTCCAGCCCGCACCAACCGATGGGAACATACCCCATTTGTTGTTCGCACCGAATTTAGAGCTACCATCCCGACGAAGGGTTGCCGTAACGTTGTACCGATCATTCAGGTTTAACGTTGCCCGGCCAAAGAACGAAATCAGTTTCGACTGGTTCCGGTTAGAGACAGCATAGTTGTTAGCTGGGTTTACTAACGTTCCCGAACCTAAACCTAAGTTATCGTACGTAACATTGCTGGTAACGAAACCTGAGTTAGCGGCAGTAAAGCCATCGTTATCAAACTGTTGGAACGAATAACCACCCAGTACATTAAAGTTGCTATTTTGTGCACCAAATCCTTTTGTGTAGCTAAGCGTCGTTTCTAACAGCTTCGTATTGCTTTCTGTATAGCTACGGCCTGCGCGTCCATTGTTAGCAGAATACGCCTTAACATTTGGATCTGTAGAGAACGCTGCAATTGTGTTATCGCGCTGCAATTGTCCGCTTACGCCAGCAATCAGACCATCCAGAATTTCGTAGCGCAACGAAACACCACCCTGTAAATAACGCTGTACAGCATTGTTGGTAGAAGTTTCCAACATGGCAACAGGGTTGAATAAATCAAAGCTACCGCCTACTTCAGCATAGCTACCATTAGCATTGCGCACAGGCAATGTTGGGATCATGGTTAATGCCCGGTTAAGGATACCATTTGAGCCACCCGAGCCACTAATGTTGGGCGCGCCGTTCGCGCCGTTATCCGGGAAATCTTTATTCGTTTCCGAGTAAGACAGGTTATACTGGATATTCAGGCGGTTGTCGAAGGCTTTTTGGTCGAGGTTGATCCGACCCGTAACCCGGTCAAAACCAGTCCGTTTAACAATACCCTGGTTCTTAATGTAGTTTAACGAACCCCGATAGCTAAACGTTGGCGAACCACCAGCAATAGCCAGATCATGGTTGTTCGTCACAGCCGTCCGAGTGATTTGCTTAATCCAGTCGGTATTATTGTTACCGGTAGGGAAACGCTGTGCATCCAATAAGGCAGAATCGCCTTTAAACGACCTTACTGCAGCACGATAGCCGTCAGCATCCAGCATATTTAGGCGGTTCGATATAACTGATATACCGATATAGTTATTAAAGGTAACCGTTGTTTTGCCCGACTTACCACGCTTGGTGGTTACCAGAATAACGCCGTTAGCAGCACGCGAACCATAAATGGCAGCAGCTGATGCATCTTTCAATACGTCCATCGACTCGATATCCTGTGGAGAGATTGTGCTGATAGGAACACCGATCATACCATCTACCACATAAAGAGGATCGCTACCACCAGCCAGCGACGTGTAACCACGCAGGCGAACCGTTGGTGCCTGGTTTGGGTCACCCGAAGGTGCTGTGATTACCAGACCAGCCACTTTACCCTGGATAGCCTGCAATGGGTTAGGGTTAACCCCGGCGTTGAAATCTTTAGCGGTTACCTGTACAACCGAACCCGTTAAGTCTTTGCGTTTAGCTGTACCATAACCAACTACAACGACTTCTTCCAACGCTTTTGTATCGTCGGCCAGTTTAACATCGACTACCGAGCGGTTTCCTACAGCTACTTCCTGCGAAGTATAGCCGATAAAACTTAATACAAGCGTTGCATTGTCGGGCACGTTGGCCAGCGAATACTTACCTTCAGCATCAGTGTTCGTACCACGTTGGGTACCTTTAATTTGCACACTTACGCCAGGCAGCGATGCGCCTGCTGGGTCAGTTACGGTACCTGTTACAGTACGGCCCTGTGCCCAGGCCACTGAATTGCCCACTAGCAGTATCATTGCCATTATAGTCATCAAGCTTAACGCTGCCTTCTGACTAAATGACTTAGGTTGGGAAAACCCAACCTGACCTACGTAGCCACCGAAGCGGTTCATTTTGTAGGATTTGTCCATCATAGGTTTACAGTAAAAATTGGAGATAGGTGATTTGCTGGTTTACGGTTAACTACTCTATTATATCCTTCACAACAGGCATGTATCTACATGCAAAAAAAGTACATACATATTGTCATAATTGTAGAAACTTGGCAGGAATTTATAGAACCTAACCCTGAACCAGTTGGCGAATTACAGAATGTTGGGCATAAAATACAAATACTGGGAGGTTAAAATTTAGTAAATTACCATCAAAATTGTATCATAATATTTGTTAAATAAGCCAAATTGAATTGAATTATTTCTACAATTATAATTTTTCAATGATTTAATTTATCTAATTATCAATCACTTAAGATTAAAATGAAGAGTTTATATTTATAAATTTTCCAATAAAATATCGTCATTATTTTTTATCGACTCAGCAAAAAAAATCTGCTATTTACATTTAATTTTGCCTAAGTTTTTTTCGGCTGTGATAAATAATCAGCCGCTATGTCTCTATGAGTGCGGAATCCCTCAAAAACTTAGCTAGCCAACTTACGGGCGATCTCTTCGATGATTTTACGCAACGGACCCTATACGCAACAGATGCATCTGCGTATCGGGAAATGCCCACGGCTGTTGCTGTTCCTAAAACGATTGATGATCTTAAGGTTCTAATCGCCTACGCGAATCAGTATAAAACACCATTGATTCCCCGTACCGCCGGAACATCGCTGGCTGGCCAGGTCGTTGGCAGCGGGATCGTGGTTGATGTATCGAAGCACTTTACCAAAATTCTGGAAATCAACCCCGAGGAGCGCTGGGTGCGTGTGCAGCCCGGTGTTATCCGCGATGAGTTGAATCAGTTTCTAAAGCCTTACGGGTTGTATTTTGGGCCAGAAACGTCGACGGCTAACCGGGCTATGATTGGTGGCATGGTGGGAAATAACTCCTGCGGTTCTAATTCCGTGGTTTATCGATCTACCCGCGAACATACGTTGTCGGTTAAGGCATTATTGGCCGATGGCTCTGAGGCCGAGTTTGGCCCTACCACTACCTGGGAGTTAACGAAGCAGATAAGTGAGGCTAGTCGCCAAAATGACCGAACGCGGCCCGGGTCTGCAACACGGATGAGTAAGATTCTGCTCAAGACAAACTCTATTTTATCTGACCCTGTCAATCAGGAAGAAATTCGACGAAATTTTCCTAAGAAAACCATCGAGCGTCGGAATACAGGTTATGCGTTGGACACGCTGCTCGACATGGAACCCTTTACAAGCGGAGGTGAGCCATTCAATATGGCTAAATTCATTGCTGGTTCAGAAGGTACCCTCTGTTTCCTGACTGAAATTAAACTGAATGTAGTTCCTCTTCCCCCCAAAGAAGGCGGCCTGGTATGTGTACATTGTCATTCCATTGATGAGGCCCTTCGAGCGACTCTACTAGCCTTAAAATACAAGCCTTACGCAGTTGAGTTAATCGACGATATTATTCTGGAACGGGCTGATACAAATCCTGAACAGCGTCAAAACAGTTTTTTCGTTCAGAAAACCCCAACGAATCATTTCCCTATTATTCTGGTTGTTGACCTCTCCCGCGATACGCGAGCTGAGATTGAAAAACTGGCAGCCGAAATGGAAGCCGATATGCGAGCGGCAGGGATGGGCTATCATTTTCCACTTCTGTTTGGGGAGGATACCAAGAAAATCTGGAATCTCCGCAAAGCAGGTTTAGGCCTCTTAGGGAACCTTCCGGGCGACGCGAAAGCCGTTGCGGTTATCGAAGATACAACTGTCGACGTTGCCGATCTGCCCGACTATATTCGCGACTTCAACGAGATTCTAGCCAAGCATAATATGCACGCCGTGCACTATGCCCATGCAGGATCAGGTGAGATCCACTTAAGACCTATTATCAATCTTAAGACTGCTGAAGGCCATCAGCAATACCGGATGATTGCCGAAGAAATTGCCACACTAGTCAAAAAATACGATGGTTCGCTCTCGGGCGAACACGGTGATGGACGATTGCGGGGCGAATTTATTCCGCAAATGGTAGGCGCTCATAACTATGAGTTAATGCGTCAGATTAAGCATACCTGGGACCCCGATGGTATTTTTAATCCCGGCAAAATTGTTGAAACGCCCCCGATGGACACTTTCCTTCGGTACGAAGCGGGCCAGCAAACGCCTGACTTTCAAACCTATTTTCGGTATAAAGATCAAAATGTGCTTCAACATGCTGAGCAGTGTAATGGCTCGGGCGATTGTCGGAAAACCCAGGCTTCTGGCGGAACCATGTGTCCAAGTTACATGGCAACCCGAAACGAGAAGGATACAACGCGGGCCAGAGCGAACATTCTACGCGAGATGTTAACGCACTCACCCAAAGAAAATCGATTTGATCATCAGGAAATTAAAGAAGTTTATGATCTCTGCCTGTCGTGCAAGGGTTGTAAAAATGAATGCCCTTCTAACGTAGATGTAGCTAAGCTAAAAGCAGAGTTTCTACAGCACTATTACGATACTAACGGTGTACCTATACGTTCTCGTTTAATTGCCAATTTTGCTCGACTTTCAAGTTTGGCATCGGTTGTTCCCTGGGCCTGGAATGGCATTTTAGGTACTCCCTCCCTCCGACGAATTGCGAACAAAGTCGTTGGTTTTCACCCAGATCGGACTATGCCCTTGATGAGCAGTACAACCTTGAAACGTTGGGTGAATAGTCGGAGGCAGGGAGCGAGGGACAAAGCGCCGGAAGCCAAACGGCTTTATCTCTTTTGCGATGAATTTACAAATTATAACGACGTTGAGGTTGGTCAAAAAGCGGTTCAATTATTTGAGCGCTTAGGTTATGAAGTGGTTATTCCAGAACACGGCGAAAGCGGTCGGGCAGCGCTTTCGAAAGGCATGCTAAAGTATGCTAAAACGCTGGCCGAGAAGAATATCCATTCACTGAAAGATGTTGTAACGACAGAAACACCTTTAGTCGGATTAGAGCCGTCTGCGATTCTAACGTTCCGGGACGAGTATCCTGATCTGGTCGATGAATCGCTTATACCAGCCGCCAAACATCTGGCCGAAAATACGATGACCTTTGAAGAGTTTATAGCCCGTGAATTAGAGGCTGGCCGGATTCGGGCTGATCAGTTTACCGACGAAAAACGGCTGATTAAACTACATGGTCATTGCCAGCAGAAAGCGGTATCATCTTTAGTTCCGGGGAAGAAAGCCCTGTCTCTACCCAAAAATTATACGGTACAGCTCATTCCATCGGGCTGCTGCGGTATGGCGGGTTCGTTCGGTTATGAGGCTGAGCATTATGAAGTGTCGATGAAGGTAGGCGAATTAGTGCTGTTCCCCACCGTTCGTCAGGCTGCCGATGATGTGATTATAGCTGCGCCGGGCACTTCCTGCCGCCATCAGATTAAAGACGGCACGAGTCGTAAAGCCAAGCATCCGGCCGAGATTTTACTGGAAGCGCTTAAGTAGTTCCGTTGATTGGTCCTTAGTCTGTTTTAGCTTTTCGTTGACCCTAGTTTTGTCATTCTGACGAAGGAAGAATCTTAACGCTTTTTTACTTTCAAGTAAGGATAGGTTGAGATTCTTCCTTCGTCAGAATGACAAAAGCACTTGCTTGGGCAACTATTTCCAAAAGTTTAAACAGTTCCTTCTATAAAAACACCATTACTTACTAAAAGGCCATTGCTTCCGGACTCCTGACGAAATCAGGAAGGTGATAATACCTAATCCAATAACTGTTAAGCCTGAGAGCATAAAGGTCAATCCCGTTGAGAAGAAAATAAAGAGCCAAATCCCAATAGCCAGCACTACTGGCAATGGATAGAACGGCATTCGGAAGGGAAACTCAATAGCCTTTCGTCGGCGATGAAGCAGGAGCAAGCCAATGGCCTGTCCAACAAATTGTATAACGATCCGCATCGCCAGAATAGCCGTGATTACATCGCCCAGTCGGAATAAAAGACTGAATACGAATCCCAATCCACCCAAAAAGAGCAACGACATATACGGAAACTGTCGGGTTGGATGCAGCTTGGCAAAAATTCCAAAAAACTGCCCATCAACAGCAGCGGCATAAGGCACACGGGAATAACCCAATAGTACGGCAAAGAGCGATGAAAAGGCAACTAATAACACTAAAACGGTAGCGAGTCGGGCAGCACCAGCGCCGTATAGTGTTTCAACAAACGTACTGACAATGAACTGGCTATCCTGTGCAATCTGCCAGGGCACCACGCTTACTACACTCAAATTCATGAGTAGATATAACCCAGCAATACCCACAATCGAAATAAACATACTGACGGGAATATTTCGGCTGGGTCGTTGAATTTCGCCCCCTAAATGGCAAACATTATAATAGCCCAGATAACAATAAATTGTCTTGACGGATGCCTGCCCTAAACCAGCCGCTAAAATGCCTCCACTAACCGAACCCATCGACTGAAGCGTTTCTGATAAGGGAATTCGGGCATTACTCAAACCACCAATAATAATCCAACCTAGCGTTAGTAGCACAGCCCCCCACATAACTAAGCCAATTTTGCCAATTGAGTCGATTTTCCGATACAATAAGGCAATGATAATCAGCACAACTCCGCCCGAAACCGCTTTTCGTTGCCATTCATCCAGCGGCATCAGGTAAGACGCGTACTGAGCGAACCCGATGGCGCCTGAGGCAACTACCAGGGGCGCCTGAATGAGAGTTTGCCAGACGTACAGAAAAGAGAGTAGTTTACCCCATTTCTGCTCGCCGTAGGAGATTTTAAGAAAGTTATAACTCCCTCCTGCCTTTGGAAAGGCAGCCCCTAGTTCGGCCCAAACGAACGCATCGATCAGGGAGACAACCGCGCCGAGTACCCAAGCCCACAAAAACAATGGGCCACCTAAGGTTTTGATAACCAATGGCAACACAACAAACGGCCCAATACCGACCATATCGATCATGTTCAGGGCGGTGCCTTGTAAAAGCGTCAGGCTACGAGGTAAATCTGCTGATGCCGTATGAGAAGATTGATTCGAAGGCGTAGTGTTACTCAATAGCGTATTGGATAACAGACTAAGTTAAGAAAAAGATTGTTCTTTTGACTAAGGCTAGAAAGCGCTTAAAAGTTCGACTAAGATCGAACTTACAAAGACAAAAAGCCCTGTGAGTGATGCCAGGCACAATACCAGAACATCGCTCACAGGGCTTTTTGCCAATGGGTTTATCTACTTAGTTCATTAACTGATCGAACGTAAGACTGATATAATACATCGAACCAATGCTGGGGTTACCCCAAGACTGTGTGTAAAGCTTGCCGGTTAGGTTTGTGCCACCCACTTTCAGGATAGACTTGATACCCGAAAGTTTTTTGCTAACCTGCGCATCCAGTGTACCATAAGCCGGAATAATCGTTTGCTGGCGACCGGTAGCCTCTGCATTGCCAAAACTTGACTCCCACAAGAACGAATCCTGAGCGCGATAAACAACGTTGAACCCTATACCTGTTCTGGCTATATTCCGATTCCCGAAGGTCAGATTATAGCGATACTTCGGTGTATTAAACTGAGTGACAAAGCCAGCAGGAATCTTATCCTGATCAATCAGGTAGTTCGACGATACGTTAGCTCCGATCATATAATTTCCAGGCAGTAAATAGTCTGCTCCGATAGCCCAACCTGCATTTTTCAACTGTGTTGATGAGTTAACAGGGTACGAATAGACCGTACGAGTTGAGCCACTAATCAATTGCAAGGTTGATGCAGGATCAGCCACCGAAACAGGCGTTTTACCCTGAACCACAATTTCGCTTCCTAGGAAATTCAGGAACCGGTTGTAGTAATAATAGGCATCAATGAACAACTTATTGCCTAATAACCCTTTATAGCCCACTTCGTAGGTTTCTACCCGTTCAGGATCGTATCCGGGATTGATTGATGTTTTCAACAGACCTAGTGCTTGTGGTAAAGCTGCTGTACCACCTTGTTGCAAAGCAGCACCAAAGGCCTGAACCGATTGAAGCGTGTAAACAGGGCTGGTCGAAAAATTATACCGTTGCTTCAGGAAAGGCAATCCACCGATTAAGTGATACGAAGGCGTATTCAAATCAATGTACTGATCCTGCGTAGTTGGAATACGGAAACCCCGCTGGAAGGAAGCCCGGAAGTTATGAACTTTAGCCACCGTCAACACAGCCGAAAAGCGAGGGCTTACCTGTGCTTTAAAGTTCTGGTTTTTGTCATAGCGCAACGATCCCGTCAATTTCAATATATCGGCCAGCGTTTTCGAAGCCTGAACATAAGCGCCATATTCATCGATGGTATATTCCTTCCCGTTTTCATCACGAGCAAACAGGGTGCCCTCCGAGTTGAGCGCGTACCGTCGAACGTTTGCCCCAACAATCACCTCAACAGTTTTCGGATCGATCAGCTTATTGAAATTATACATACCCTCTGCATGATAGAGATTTGTTTTGTCTAAAAACTTCGCCCCTACGCCGGTAGCATCGCCCGGAATGGGTTTCCCCGTCACTGCATCAAATGCCTGTTGGAAGGCAGCTGTCCCCGGAATCAAGCGGCCCTGATCGGCTGCACCTCTAGCCTGATTCAAAAGGGTTGCCTGCTGGCTATTGGAATACGCCTGAGCTGCCGCTAATGCCGCAGCTTGTGTCTGACCAGCACCAAGCGCGGTTAAGTAAGCACCCGCATAACCCGTAAGCGCATTTTGGGCATAATACCCGAAATAAGTTGGGAACCACTTGGCGGCACTGCCACTCCAGGCTTCATTAATCCCCTGACCCAGGGTCGACGTAGCGTAGGCATCGCCCGAGCGCTCCTGGGTGGTGTAAGCCCGCACGAAGAAATTAGAGCCGCGCAATTCAAGTTTGTACTGGCCAAGTTTGAAGCCTTTAATGTAGTAACGGTCGGCACCTGTGTACACCGTTGTACCCGTTCCCCAGTTTGCCTGAACGATAGCTTCTAAGTTGTCATTCAAGCGATAATGCAAAGCCCCGTTCAGTTTGAGGTTGCTTGCATTATATTGTACAAGATCACTTTCCTGATAACCCGTCCGGGAAATATTCAGGTTCGGAATGATGTTGTTAAAAATCTGCTGAGGAGTCAGCCCCGTCAATTGTGGTAAAGTTGCATTTCCTGCCTGCGGAATCTGCGTGGTGGCAATGGCTCCCAAAATGGCCGAGGTACCATTGGCTCCCGTTCCAGGAGTTCCGTTACCATACAAATTTGAGTACAAATTGGCGCTGGCATCGCCATAAATATTGACACCATCATAGCCCTGGTTATTAGCTCGGGTTCCGTTGTCGAGCGTAAATCCATTCGAATAACTTTGATCCCGGTAATCGGTTGCCTGCCAGTCTTTTGCCGTTAAGTAGGAAACCCCTACTTTAAATGCAAACTTATTATTAAACGCTTTAGCATACCGGAAAGCGGCATCGTAATAAGGTGTAGTAGCCGTTGACCGATTGCTGGCGCTCATGACCCCACCTTTGGCATAAGCACTCAACCCCTGATACTGAAAGGGGCTTTTCGAATTCATTAACAACAGTCCATTAATGGCGTTCGGACCATAAAGCGCCGAAGCAGCCCCTGGCAATAACTCAACACTTTCCAGATCCAGTTCGGATACCCCTGCGATGTTACCTACGGAGAAATTCAAGCCTGGCGCCTGGTTATCCATTCCATCGAGCAGTTGAACAACCCGCGTATTTCCGTTTGAACCGAACCCCCGAACGTTAACCGACTTGAACGTTAAGCTTTGCGTGCTCATATCTACCCCCTTGATGTTCTGCAAAGCATCGTAGAACGTAGCGGATGGTGTCGACTGAAACGAGCGGATGTCTAATCGCTCAACCGATACCGGCGATTTCAGCACACTTTCCTCTACCCGAGAAGCCGATACAACAACCTCCTGCCCCAGCATAACCTGTTCTTTCAGGGAAATAGCCAGATCAGTCCGATCGCCGGTAATCGTGAATTCTTGCGTTTGGAAACCAACGCCCGTTACAGCAATTACAAACGGGGTTGGCGTATTTGTCGTTAGGGAAAAATTACCTTTCAGGTCAGTAATGGTTCCAATCACTTTGCCCTTTACAGCAATGTTAATTCCCACAAGTTCGCCATGTTTGGCGTCATCGGTCACTTTTCCGGCAACACGGGTCTGAGCCCATGTAGCTGCGCTTAGTAAGGTAAAAAGGCCGAAAAACAATGAATAAGTAATTAGTTTTCTCATAAGAAGATATTAAAAGTGCAGCTATGTAACCCCCAGTTACTTTCTCGCTAAAAATACGGATAAACCTGAGTTTTGTGCAAATATTTCTTGCCATTGATAAATTATTTCACATTATCCTAACACCAGAAAATAACCTATTTTGAACACCAATAGTAAATTCAATCTTAAGCGTTCTTTTTCTACAGACAACTTTCTCAACTGATATTTTTTCTCTATAAATCATGTCACAAGAATCGAATCAAGACCGTCGGGAGTTTTTAAAAGCTTCTGGTTTGCTCGCAGGTGGAGCCATGTTGGGCAGCCTGCCTTTTAGCGCACAGGCAGCTAATCGCCCAGCACCTCGTTTTCATTTTTCGGTGAACGATACCATCAAAGTAGCCCTTATCGGTTGTGGTGGACGCGGTACGGGAGCTGCCCAGCAGGCACTTAATACAAAGCAGAATATTAAGATTGTAGCCCTGGCCGATGCGTTCCGAGATCGTCTTGATGATGCTTATAAAGCGTTGACCGAACGTGGCCTGAAAGCTGCTGATGGAACGCCGAAAGTAGATGTTCCAGAGGATCATAAATTTGTAGGTTTCGATGCCTACAAACAGGCAATGGCTTTGGCCGATGTAGTCATTCTGGCAACTCCTCCGGGCTTCCGTCCAAGCCATTTCGAAGAAGCAATTCGGCAGAACAAACAGGTATTCATGGAGAAGCCGGTAGCTACCGACGCGCCGGGGGTTCGACGCGTATTAGCAGCTGCGGAAGAAGCCAAGCGCAAAAAACTGAACGTAGTGGTTGGTCTACAACGCCGTTATCAGCCAAGCTACCGCGAAATGATTAAACGCGTTCACGATGGAGCGCTGGGCGATATCATTGGCGGGCAAGTTTATTGGGTTAGCGGTGGCGTTTGGCAAAAGCCTCGCAAACCGGGTCAAACCGAAATGGATTACCAGATGCGCAACTGGTATTACTTCAACTGGCTTTGTGGCGATCATATTAACGAGCAGCACGTTCACAACATCGACGTAGCCAACTGGGTGAAAAACAGCTATCCCGTTTCCTGTCAGGGAACAGGTGGACGTCAGGTTCGGGTTGGTAAAGATTATGGCGAGATTTTCGATCACCACATCGTCGATTTCGTTTATGCCGACGGAACAACTATCAATAGCCAATGCCGCCACTACGAAGGCACCTATAGCAGGGTCGACGAAATGTTCCTGGGTACGAAGGGAAAAGTTGAAGGCATGGAGAAGAAAGCCAGTGCGTTGATGGGTTATAATGGACAGCCTATTTTCAGCTACAACGCTAAAAACGATGGTAACCCTTACCAGATCGAACACGACGAGCTATTCGAGGCTATCGCAAAAAACGAATATAAATTTGCCGATGCCGAGCGAGTAGCCAAGAGCACGATGACGGCGATCATGGGGCGTATGGCTACTTATTCAGGTAAAGTCGTTAAGTGGGACGAAGCGTTGAACTCGCAAATTGATCTTTTCCCAACAACACTTGCCTGGGATGCTATGCCTAAGAGCTTGCCAGACAAAGAAGGATTCTATCCAATTGCCGTACCAGGCAAAACAATAGCCGTATAGAGTTGCTTATTTGAGTTATTCAAACAGCCAAGGCCGACTGCGTTAATCGTAGTTGGCCTTGGCTGTTTTAGGGCCAGCAAACTATTTTTTATGGTAAAGCAACCGAGCGAATTATGTATGCATCTACCAGCTAATCAGTTAGCTTTTTATAGATATGCCTACCGTTCAGCATCAACGAGAACATTATATCGATTGGATCAGGGTTATAGCTTTCATGATTCTGATTTTCTTCCATTGCTCCATGCCATTTGTTCAGTTTGGCTGGGAAATTAAAAACACTGAACACTCCCGCTTCCTTGACCGACTAATTATCTGGCTTCACCAATGGCGCCTGCCTTTGTTATTTTTCATTTCAGGAGTTGGGGTTAGTTTTTCGCTACGGAAGCGGTCGGTCTTTTCGTTTTTCGGAGAACGAGTTATTCGGCTGTTTATCCCTTTATTATTCTCCATGTTTTTCGTGATTCCGCTTCAGGTCTATTTTGAACGCCTACAGGAACACAAAATCAATGAATCATATTGGCAGTTTTACCCTACCGTCTGGAGTTTAATACCTTACCCAGAGGGAACACTAACCTGGAGTCATTTGTGGTTTGTGGTCTATCTTTTTGTGTTTACCATCTTACTCTTACCTGTTTTCGCTTTACTGAAAATCAGCCCCTTACAACAAATAAAGCAAAAGCTCAATCCACTCTTCAGCCATCCGTTGGCCAATCTTTCTCTGGCTATCCCCTTCATCGTTTATTATTTCCTTTGGTATATCCGATGGCCGGTTCAGGGGAGCTTATTCGATGACTGGTACCTGTTCAATTCATCGATTACGTTTTATTTCCTTGGATATTTTCTGGCAGACCTACCCTCGTTCTGGCAAACCTGCGAAACGTATCGACATTATTTTTTGGCAGTAACCTTAAGCTGTCTGGTCGCCTTGTTCTGGAAATATTACTGGTTGGTCGAATTGCCGAAAGAGCAAAATACAGCACTCTACCTCTATGGTTTTTTTGACGGATTACATATCTGGTCAATTATTCTGACGATCGTTGGGTTTGCGCGGAGATATCTGAATTTTTCCAATCCGGCATTGGTGTATTTAACAGCAGCTGTTTATCCGTTTTACATAATTCACCAGACAATTATTGTCGCAACCGGCTATTACATTGTCCAGTGGGAAAGCCCGATCTTCGTGAAATTAATTGTTCTGATTAGCACCTGCTTTATACTGACGTTTAGCATTTACCACTTCCTGATCCGTCCTTTTGTCGTGATGCGCATCCTCTACGGATTAAAGCCTAAGCGAGTGGTCCCAACCAAAAATGTGTCGTATGCAGAACAGGAATAGTCCAGTTTGTCATCTATAAAGCCTATTCTCAAAACGGAGTCGACTGCCATTTGTGGAGCTTCCCTTTTTTATTCTCCAGAATCAGCAATTTGACTCCCGGAAATCGCCGAATCAACCGACGACTTTTACGTAGTCCAGCCACACTGAACACCTTTGTTAATGCATCAGCCTGATAACCCACGGGAGCTAATACAGTAGACCGAACGAAATGCTGCAACCCAAGCCCGGAACGCGGATTCATGATATGCGAGTAACGTTGGCCCTTGTATTCCAGAAAGCGGTAGGCATCACCCGAAGTCGTAATAGCCGCATTCTTAAGGAAAATGGTAGTTGTATCCGTGTCACCGGCACTTGCAGAACCAATGCCCACACGCCAGCCAGCCGAATTGGGCGGTGGGTCACCTACCAGAATATCACCACCAATATCGAGCAGGAAAGAACCAATCCCGAAACGATGCAAAACGGTTAATGCTTCGTCGATGGCAAAGCCTTGCCCAATACCACCAACATCTAGCCGCATGCCGGGCCGACGTAATCGCACTGAGTGCGTCGTACTATCTAATTCCATCAATTGATAGCCGACCGCTCGCCGGGCCCGATGTCGTTCTTTTGCACCCGGAAACTCTTTCCGACGAACAGCCCGACGCCATAGCAGCGACAACGGCCCAAGCGTTGGATCAAACCGCCCATTCGATAATCGGGCTATTGTTTGTGCTTCCGTTAAGACATTGAATAGATCAGTAGATACCGAAACCCATTGCCCAGAGCCACTTGTGGCCGATAGCCGATTAATTTCTGAGCCATCCATATAATCGCTCATAATCTGGTTTAGCGAGTCCATCCGGGCCGATACCGCCGAGTAAGCACGATGCGCTGCCGTACTATCAGATGCATAGAGGATAACATTGAATTGGGTTCCCATAAGGCCCCGATGGAATGAAAAACGGGTCTGTCCGTTGGTTTGCGCGTGAATAAAAAATGGTAGCAAGTTGATTGCTACCATATGAAGTAAGGTAAAACGCAGGAACAACTTCGTCGTCAAAAGGCTTTTATACGATATCTTTGCCAAGCTAATTGTACTATGATAACGATCAAAAACAAGTTCATTTTATTAGCCGCCGGCTTCTGGATATCAGGCATTATACTCATCCTGGCTGGAGCGTGGGCTAAAAGTAGCCGACCAGATATGGCAGGCATTCTTCTATCAGGTGGCATTCTGGCCCAAGCACTTGGCTTTGGCTTTTTAGGCTTCGCCATTATGCAGGCTGTGATGAAGAAGAAGTGAGCAGCTTATTCTACGCCTGTGTTGTTACACTCGGGCAGCTTTATCACGCAGATACATGTCAACCAGTACTAGGGCAGCCATAGCTTCTACAATGGGCACAGCACGCGGCACAACGCAGGGATCATGTCGGCCTTTGCCCGAAACAGTTACCGCCTGGCCATGCACATCTACACTATCCTGATCCTGCATAATGGTTGCTACAGGCTTGAAAGCCGTGCGAAAGTAGATATCCTCGCCGTTGCTTATACCCCCCTGAATACCCCCAGATAAATTAGTTTTGGTTCGGACCCGACCGTCTGTATCTGTATAAAACTCGTCGTTATGTTGCGAGCCATATAGCTCTACTCCAGCAAAACCGCTGCCGTATTCAAAGCCTTTTACGGCATTGATACTCAGCATCGCTTTTCCTAGCTCGGCATGGAGTTTATCGAAAACGGGCTCACCCCAACCAGCCGGAACACCCGTTACAACACAATCCACAATGCCGCCAATGGAATCGCCCTGTTTGCGGGTTTCATCGATATACTGAAACATTTGCTCGGCCATTTCGGGATCTGGGCAACGGACCGCGTTTTCTTCGGTGAGTGCCAGATTAAGCTCCTGATACGGCTTCACTAGTTTGAGTTTACCCACTTGCGAAACGTACGCCTGAATCTGAATACCTTGTTGCGCTAATAGCAATTTAGCAACAGCTCCGGCGGCTACACGGGCGGCTGTTTCGCGGGCCGAGGAACGCCCTCCCCCCCGATAATCGCGCGACCCGTATTTGGTCTGGTACGTATAATCGGCGTGAGAAGGACGGAATTGCTCGGCAATGTGGCCGTAGTCTTTACTCCGCTGATCCGTATTTCGAATAATTAAGGCGATAGGTGTGCCTTGTGTCTTCCCTTCAAATACACCCGATAATACCTCAAATTCGTCGGCTTCTCGTCGTTGGGTTGTAATGCGCGACTGACCAGGTTTCCGGCGCTCCAGTTCGTGCTGAATAAATTCGGTATCGAAGGGTAAGCCAGCCGGACAGCCATCGATAACAACACCAATAGCGGGCCCGTGCGATTCACCAAATGTAGAAATCTTAAATAGTCTTCCGTAAGTACTGCTCATGCGTGTTGGGTACTAGCTACTGAACTCAAGGCGTTTATCACTCAGTATGCTGTTTTTTAAAAAATACGAAAATCATTCCTATCAACATAATCAGGATCAACACATTAGCAATTGACCTAATTAGTACTGAAACACTGACTGGCTGATTGGTACTATCCATCTCGGCAATGCCTGCATACAACGAATTATCTGTGGAAGCTTCGCCGGTTACGCTCGAAACGCTATTGTTTACTAATGCCTGAACACCAATAACAGGTTTTTTATTACCCACTTGTAAACGCAGTTGCGGTCGAAGTGTGTCGTATCGTGCAGTTTGGGGGTCGAAGTAAACCCATTGGAATCGATTTGCCAACGAAATCTCTCCATTTTGGTGGGGCACAATAAAATAAGTGAACGTTTTATGCCCGGTCACTCCATAGCCATTATTCGTACTGCTATGTTTTTCTTCCGGCGGAAATATATCGAACTCCGTTGTTTCACTTAATAAAGCCGGCGCAGGGAGGGTAGTAATGTTGCCTTCTCCTCGTATCGTAAATGTATAGCGAACGCTTTGACCAATACTAACACCCTGTCGCTCCAAACCCTCCTCCAACTGAAACGTGCCGACAGGCACTCGTCCTCGTAGTGGGTGCGGTGGCAATGACTTGACAACTATCGTAATGGGTCGGCTGGTAAATGTTACGGTTTCTTCCTGGGCCGTAGGCGGGCCAATTTTGGGGCGAGGTCGGGCCAACTGAAGCGCTACGGCTGGTAATTGTACATTCTGATTCGAGAGCGGAAAAAAGACGGACTGATAAATACGAAATTCCCGAAATTTCTTTCCTCTGATGGTTATCGAAATGGGTTTTAATTCAGCAATCGGAACATTTTCCTCCCAGGAGTTAGCGGGACGAATTTTTTTGACAATTGCCTGTAACTGTTTGTCCAGCGCGGTAAAACTCAGTACATAAGGGTAATTGTCGGCGATATAAAATGCTAAGGTCAACGATACACCTTCTCCCGCATAAACAGTCGATTTAGAGGCTCGAAGCGAAAGGAAAGCGGATTTATCGGATGCAGCGTCAATAATATCTGCGGTTGTATTGGCCTGATCTAGCACCGTTTTTGATGGTTGTACAAACAGTATGGCTCCATCTGAACGGATTGTCTCTTTATTAACGACTATATCAAACGGCGGCAGTCGAAAACGGCCAGGGGCCGTGGCTAAATAAGTTTGAGTAATTACTTGATTAGTAATGGTTTTTCCAGCAACTTCGCTAGGCGATATACTAGTAGAAATTCCTTTTTTGGTGAAGCCTGGTATATCCGGGAAAGCAATAGCGGCCCGATTTTCGCTATTCGGAATAATAACCGAAATTGTGAAGGGCCGCTCAATAGGAAAAGTAGTTTGGCTTAACTCAATAGTAATATCTGTATCAGGCACTTGCCCGAACACAGATACACTAATCAAGAAAAATAATGCAAAAAATTTGCGGAATATTGCAAGTAACATTGTTATTTTGAAGCAACAAATTTAGCATAAAGTCGTTACCGATATAAGAACGAACCAGTCAACCTCTTTATATATCCATCAGCTTCCTAAACAACAAATTTACTCTCTATGCTCTCTATGCTCGAATATATCAAGACCATCCTTCAGAAGGTGAGTTTTGATAAAGCTCTTTTTGAAAAAGAATTAGCGAAAGCTATAAAATTACTGATTCCTAAAGAAGTTAAACAGCTTAAGCGTTGGTGTTATCTCCAATTTGGCAAAGTATATCGAGTCGTATTGAACCATTGTTTTGCCCGAGTTCGGTTTACCTGACAAGGCAACCAGAATACTTAATCAAAGAGGCCCGCCATTTTTTGAAAAATGGCGGGCCTTTTTGATTAAACCGGTTTAGAGAGTCACTTTCTGCCGCATTTCCGGTATTTCGATATTCCGGAACCCAGCCTCCTCCAAATGCCCCTTCCAAACGAGTTGTTTATCGTATTCGCCATGAACCAGAAATACGCTTCTGACCTTAGCGGGATTCTGACAGCTTAAAAAGTGCAGCATCTCGCGATAATCACCATGCGCTGAGAACGAGTCCATAATGGCAACCTTCGCTATAACCGGATAGCGTTCCCCAAAAATCGTTACTTCTTTATCACCCCGTTTTAAAGCTCCGCCCAAACTATTAGGTGATGCATATCCAACCATTAAAATGGTCGTATTAGGTTTTGTGATATTGTTTTTAATATGGTGCTTGATTCGTCCGGCTTCGGCCATACCCGAAGGCGCAATAATGATACAGGGTTCCTTATCGTCATTGATAGCCTTCGACTCGTTTACATCTGTTACATAGTGGAGATTGGGGAAATCGAATGCGTCGCCGTCTTTTTTGATATAAGCCAGAATGTCGGGATTAAAATCCTCTTCATGATCGCGCATTACCTGCGTTGCTTTTACCGACATGGGGCTATCGATATAAACCGGTAGTCTGGGTAGCCGACCTTCGCTTTCCAGCTGATCGAGGGCATAAATCAGCTCCTGCGTACGGTCAACCGCGAAGGCCGGAATAATAAGTTTGCCTTTATTCTCTACGCAGGTTTGCTGGACAATGTTCAGCAGATGGGCTTTCATATCCGGTTCAGCTTCGTGTAGCCGATCGCCGTAAGTCGATTCGCAAATGATATAGTCAGCTTGGGGAAACGTATCGGGCGAGCGCAGAATTTTATCATCTGGCCGCCCAATGTCACCGCTAAAAAAGAGATGTTTTTTAATGCCGTTATCCTGGATAGTCAGACTAACAGACGCACTACCAAGCAAATGGCCAGCATCGGTTAGCAGGCCCGTCACTTCATCACAGATAACAAACGGGCTACCGTAATGAACCGGCTTCATCTGGTCGAGCGCGTGTTGCACGTCGTTTTCGTCGTACAACGCTTCGAGTTCAGGCTCGCCCCGGCGGGTGCGTCGTTCGTTGACCCGCTCAAGATCACGCTCCTGAATGCGGGCGCTGTCCATCAGCATCACTTCGCAAAGGTCAATGGTCGCTGGCGTTGTATAAATTGGCCCCTTAAATCCTTGCCGAACAAGGCGGGGAATCAGCCCGGTATGATCGATGTGTGCGTGAGAAAGCACCATATAATCGATCTGAGTCGGATCAAAGCCAAACTCTTGATTCAGTTCATCGGTATTAATGCCTTGAAAAAGCCCACAGTCGAGCAAAATTTGTTTGCCATTGGCGGTTGTTAGTAGGTGTTTACTTCCCGTAACGGTACGGGCTGCACCGAAAAATTGAATGGTCATGATTTAGGTATGTTCTCGGTAAATCTGTTCTTTGTGATTGTAAGGTTTACAGTATTCGGTTTTTTGGTTGAAATACCGTGAACCGAATACCTGTTCTTTATCTGAGACGTGCAAATAAACAGCGAGTTTCACGGACTTATCATGTTGATTATTGAAAAAGGTAAACTAATAGGGAAACGATTTTGGCAATCGCGTGTAGTGAGAACCGTTATCGTTGGCTTATTGATTTTTTTTAGCCTGGATTTTTTCTTCCCCGTTTCTACCCATATTCCTTATTCAACAATCATTACGGCCCGCGATGGTTCTATTTTGCATGCCTTTTTAAGCCGCGACGACAAGTGGCGCATGTACGCCGAACTCAACGAGATTACGCCCACGCTCCGCGACGCCATTTTATTCAAAGAAGACAAATACTTCCGATATCATCCCGGTTTTAATCCAGTAGCAATGTTACGAGCAGCCGCCCGAAATCTTCTGACAGGTCGGCGAACATCGGGGGCTTCGACCATCACGATGCAAACGGTCCGACTTCTCGAACCCCGCGACCGTACGTACAGCAATAAACTTATTGAGTTGTTTCGAGCCTTACAGTTAGAAGTCCATTACTCGAAGGATGAAATTCTGCAATTGTACCTGAATCTGATTCCGTACGGGAGCAACATCGAGGGGCTTAAGTCAGCTTCATTGTTGTATTTCGGGAAGCCGCCCGTATTGCTTAGTCTGGCCGAATTAACAACCTTAACCATTATCCCTAACCGTCCGTCGAGTTTACGATTAGGCGCGCGAAACGCCCTTGTTGTACAGGAGCGCAACCGATGGCTCGTCCGCTTCCGTACGGCAAAGCTTTTCAGCGACGAAACTATTGAGGATGCCTTAAACGAGCCGCTCACGGCCTACCGGCGGGAAGCGCCACAACAGGCCCCGCATTTGTCGCGACGGCTTCGTGCCGAGAATCCAACGACGCCTATTGTTCAGTCGACCTTAAATCCAACCGCACAGGCCACTGCCGAGCAGGTAGTGAAACGGTATGCCGATCGGATTCGGGCCTATAATATCCACAATTCGGCGGTGTTGATTGTGGATAACCTGTCGCATGAGGTAGTGGCGTATGTCGGTTCGGCAAATTTTAGTAATACGTTTGACGGTGGTCAGGTTGATGGAGTACGGGCAGTACGATCGCCGGGCAGCGCTTTAAAGCCGTTGTTGTATGGACTTGCCTTTGATGCAGGTATTATCACGCCCAAAACCAAACTCGCCGATGTTCCCGTCAATTTTGGCGGTTACGAGCCTGACAACTACGACCGTCGGTTCAATGGTCCTGTTACAGCAGAGTTTGCGCTGGCTAACTCACTGAATATTCCGGCGGTGGCTCTATTAAAAGAAATGGGTACGCCAGTTTTGGTGTCAACACTTCAAAAAGCTGGGTTTACGGCGATAAAAAAACAGGCTAAAGAGCTGGGCCTTTCCATGATTTTAGGTGGCTGTGGAGTGACATTGGAAGAAATGACGCGATTGTATGCTGGGTTAGCGAATGGAGGTGTGCTGGGAGAATTACAGTTTACCTCGTTACCCTCACCCCCGACCCCTCTCCCAAAACGGGAGAGGGGAGCAGGACTCCCAGTTTCTCTCCCCTCTCCCGTTTTGGGAGAGGGGTCGGGGGTGAGGGTAATTTCTCCCGAAGCCGCCTATCTCGTCACGCACACACTTACGCAAATCACCCGGCCCGACCTGCCTAATAATTTCGACAACAGTTATCACCTTCCGCGTATTGCCTGGAAGACCGGCACTTCCTATGGGCGACGAGATGCCTGGAGCATAGGCTACAATCAGCGGTATACGATTGGCGTATGGGTAGGTAATTTTTCGGGGATTGGTGTGCCTGAACTTAGTGGAGCTAATACGGCTACCCCTTTACTGTTCCAGCTTTTCAACGTCCTCGATTACAATTCTCCGACGGGATGGTTCAAAACGCCCAAAGACGCAAATAAGCTATCGATGCGGCTTATTTGTCCCGAAACAGGCGATGTGCCGGGTGAATTTTGTACAAACCCCGTAACCGATTATTGCATCATGGGGGTGTCGCGGTATCGCCATTGTCAGCATCGGAAAGCTGTTTTCACGAATGCTGCGGGGACAATTTCCTATTGTACACAATGCCGCCCCGATAGTGGTGCTGTTCGCAAGTCTTACCCAAATTTATCGCCAGAGATCATTGCGTTTTATAAGAGTCGGCACATACCGTTCGAGGTTGTGCCTCCGCACAATCCAGCCTGCGAACGGGTGTTTGGAAGCACAGAGCAAGCTGGGCCGCAAATCACAAGTCTTACGAATGGCAACGAGTATTTTATTAACCCAAAACAACCCGCCGAAATGGAGCTAAGTTGTCAGGTGGCCAATGATGTACAGACTGTGTTCTGGTATTTGAATGATAAACTCTACAGCAAGGCCAAACCGACCGAAGCCATCTTTTTCAAACCCAGGCCGGGGACTTTAAAAATTTCATGTGCTGACGACAAAGGGCGGAGTAGTGATATTCGCATTCTTGTTCAGCATGAGTAATCATTTCCTGATTTTGCTTTTCCAGATTTTATCAACACTTTTCTGCCCTAAAACCCAATTCCTTATACATGAAGACTTTATTTATTTTGTGCGCTTCTTTATTGCTCACCACGGCAACCTTTGCCCAACAAGATCCTTCGCAAGACCCGACAGCGCTCGGCAACGCCTTCTTTAAAGCTATGCTCGATGAAGACAGCAAAACCCTGGGCACATTGCTTACCACCGACTTTAGTCTCGTTAGTTTCGATGGTAGTTCCGTTGAAGGGGATATGCTAGTACAGGGCGTTGGGGGTGGCTATGTTGTAGTTGATGCAGCTACGGTTTCAGGAACACGAGTACGCCAGTATAACAACGATGCCGCCGTAATGACCGGTACCTGGAAAGCGAAAGGCAACGTTCAGGGAAATGGATTTGACAATACCGTTTCGTTTGCGCTTACCTGTGTAAAACAAGGCAGCGCCTGGAAAATTGCCAATGTGCAGTTTACCCCAATGCGGTAGTAAGCACTTGATTGCACAAAAAATTTAGATTATTTCAGTACCGGATTTCAATCGACCGTCAGGGTAATTGAAATCCGGTTATTTTTTGCCAATAACTCCACAAATCCTCCGCACAAGATTTCGTCAGCCTAGTATATGCTAATAGCTCCTCGGCTCAACCAAGTGCTTGTATTGGAATTTCTTGGTCTTGCAACGATCAGCTTTCTAAAGGCGTAGTTGTCGTATCTACGTAAGGCCACCATGGATAATTAGCATTAAAAATATGGCTATTCACATTAATCTCGACCTATGGTTCGTACTGTGAATAAACCTGATTTTAATCCTTTACGTAGCTCTATATCTAACACTATGCGCTATGTTGTCATTTATTTATTCGCCTAAAAAGATCGCATTTATAACCGCGCTTTTTTTCATATCGATATCAGCAAAATCACAATTGATTTTTAACGATGCTGACTATCAAATTGACGAAAGTTTACATTTAATTATTTGCAATAGAATTCCGGATAAAATCCCGACTAATACCCAATCTATCTCATTTGGCAGAGTTTTCAAATTTGACACACTTCTAAATACAATTCAGGCTGGGGTAGCTTATGACATTTTTGATAACGACACTAATTATAAATTATATTTCACTCGTTTACCTCTCATCAACCTAACTGTAAAAAATGCAATTGGGGATGATTATTCCGAGGGTATGCTAAGTGTTTCTGATACTATTGGAGATCAGATCAACTCTACCATGGGAATTAAACTAAGAGGTGCTTTATCCAG
This sequence comes from Spirosoma litoris, assembly GCF_054776755.1. Taxonomy (NCBI): domain Bacteria; kingdom Pseudomonadati; phylum Bacteroidota; class Cytophagia; order Cytophagales; family Cytophagaceae; genus Spirosoma; species Spirosoma litoris. Next base: position 105,432 of record NZ_BAAHBI010000070.1, read on the forward strand.
AACATTTCCTAAAAAATCATATCATATCCAGCTCTGGTCAGATAGTACGGGCACCTCAACGCAGAATAAATCTTTTTTCGATATGCGTAACGATCAGACCTGGTTGTTACTCGCTATGTATAATGAAAAACTCAGACTCAATAATAAAGTATCGCACGATCTTTGGCTGAAATTACACAAGCTCTATTACGCCGATCAGGAACCTGATGCTCATTCAACGATTCGCACAAACTATACTGAAGTATTTTTAAACGGTAATTATCAGGGTGTTTACCTCTTCGCAGAGGATACAGATCGTAAACAGCTACAATTAAAAAAGCAAACTGTTTCAAACGCTGGGGGAGAACTGTATAAAAGCTACGATTGGACTGGAGAGACCTTATTTACAGGCGTATCAGACATACCAACTACCTCGACAGAAGATTGGGGCGGTTGGGAGCTGGATTACCCTGACACAACAAATTGGACAAACCTGCACCAATTTATTGACTTTGCCGTGAACTCATCCGACAGCTTATTTAAACAACAAATTTCAACGAAAATTCGACAGGACAATTTTGCCGATTATTTTATTTTCCTAAATCTAATTCGAGCAACTGACAATACTGGCAAAAATTTATTCCTGGCACGCTATACGCAGAACGCTCCCTACTTTATTGTTCCGTGGGACCTAGATGGTACCTGGGGATATTTATGGGATGGAAGTGTAAATAATATAACTAACGATATTCTATCGAACAATCTATTTAACCGTTTATTAACTATACCAGATTTCAAACTTCAATTATCTACGCGCTGGTTTTCTTTACGGAATACAATTTTATCGCTTGATAGTTTATCTAACTCAATTAATAAGAACTATAATTTCCTGACCAGGAATGGCGTATATGAGCGAGAAAGTTTAAAATGGGCCAATCCCTTGCTTTCTTATAATACAGAAGAAATCGACTATTGTCAAACCTGGACCCAAAATCGAGTAACTTATCTCGACAGTTTTTTTAAAAGCCTGGTGCAAGATCAGCCGATAATTTACAACTTCTCTGCCGAAGCTGTAGAAAAAACAGCGGTATTAAACTGGAGCGTCAACTGTGCAGCGGTTACGTCTTTCGACATTGAGCAGAGTACCGATAGTTTGAAGTGGTCAACGCGCACAGTGACTCCTATTCTTTCTAATGATGCCTTACCCTGTCAATATAGTTTTACTGATACGAGCCCAAGTTCAGGCAATTCGTATTATCGACTAAAAGTTGTTGATAAACAGAGCAATGTTTTCTACAGCACTATCCAGTCACTAAATTTTGATTTGCCCATTACTATATTTCCAAATCCAGTTTCGAGCACGTTGCAAGTTCAGGGAAATGTAGATAAGATAGGTGTATACTCTCTGAGAGGTGCCCTCATTTATGAGTCGGCCAACATATCAGCCAACCAGGTTGATGTTAATAGTCTTTCGTCAGGGATGTATTTGTTACGGGTGACGCAGAAAAACGGGATAGTAAGCACCCATAAAATTCTAGTAAACAGATAAAGTCCATTTTCTCAGGTACATACAGTTGCCGAAAGCTAACCCGTTCATCCATTTGAACGGGTTTTTCGCTAATATTCGGCACTTCTCCAATAACCCCATGAAAACAAGCCTTTTTCTTCTTTTTTCCCTTTTACTTTTTCAGTGTTCCCGCCTGCCATTCAACGAGGTTTCGGTTGTCGGTCGCAATTTCGAGGATGAGGTTCAGCAGACACAGAATCTGATTTTTACGTTCAACAAAAATGTTGGGCCAAGCAATCAGTTCGATGAATGGGATTCAACTCAGTATGTACGTTTTATTCCCGCTGTTCGGGGGAAATTCAAGTGGACTGCGCCAAATGAGTTGGTCTTTTCGCCCGCCCGTGCTTTCGATCCGGCGACTGACTATCGGGCCGAACTCACCGACGATTTACTGAAGCGTTCGGACAAAAAAGATTTAAAAATTTCGGGCGATGATATTGCCTTTCACACGCCTTACCTCCAACTAACCAGCACCGAAAACTGGTGGTCACGCTCGCGCGAAACTGGGCAACCTGTGGCTAAAAGTCGGCTTAATTTTAATTACCCCGTTTCATCGGCAGAAGTCGCTGAGAAACTAGGCGTTTCATCTGAAGACAAACCCCTTACGGCGCAAACACTGCCCAATAATGGGCAGAATTCAGTGGCGCTCACCCTTACCAATGCACCTGCTCAAAAGAACGAACAACCGTTAACCATCAAACTAAACAAAGGGCTTAAAGTGCCGAATACGGCCTATGTCAGCAAAGAAGTTATCGAAGAAACCAGTACGTTGCCGTCTCGCTACAAAATAGAAGTTACGGATGTCCAAACGAGTTTCGAGAATAATAAAGGCGTAGTGCGAGTTATTACAACGCAGGAGTTACAACCGGGCGAGCTTAACAAGCTATATACGATTCAGCCACAAGCCGAAACCACAGCCGAACTAACCGAAAACGGATTCATCATCCGGGGGGACTTTAGCGAAACCGACACCTACGTTCTGACACTCACCGATCAGATTCGGGGGGTGTTAGGCACCAAACTAGAGGAGCCCGTCAGCAAAGATCTGTTCTTCGGAAAAATGCCTGCCAGCATTCAGTTTGCGAATAAAAAAGCCTTGTACTTGTCGTCGAAGGGCGCGCGCAACATCGGACTTAACATCGTTAACGTGCCGAAAGTAGAGGTCAAAATTGCAAAAGTGTACGAAAATAATCTTCTGAATTACTTCCGAAATAATCGCTATGAAGACTATAAAGAAAATGCCAACGGCGAGTGGGGACCATCAGGATCATTTAATTATAGCGACGACGAGCAGGGTGATTTAAGCGATGTTCTCGTCAAGAAAACCGTCGAAACAACCGACCTTCCTAAAGTAAGGGGTGTTTCGGCGCTGAATTTATCCCTGCCCGAATCAAACAATAATTTCCGGGAGCATCCACTCCGGGGTGTCTATCTGGTTTCTGTCGACTCCAAAGACGAAGCTTATCTGCAAGCCAGCCAGTTAGTGTCGGTCTCCGACATTGGACTCGTTGCCCACGAGACAAAAAATGAAGTGCTGGTCTGGGCCAACTCTATCCGTACAGCCGAGCCTATTCAGGGGGTTGAAGTGACGCTGGTAAGCAGCAACAACCAATCGGTTTATACGCTCACAACCGATGGTAGTGGTTTTGCCAAATTTGATAAGGTGACCGAAAAAGCACCGGGTTTCAAAATCGCACTGCTTACGGCCCGCACTGCTGACGATTTCAATTTCCTGTTCCTGCCCGATACGCAAGTCGAAACATCACGCTTCGATGTCGAAGGCAAATACGATAACGAATCGGGTTTTGATGCCTTCGTATACGGTGACCGTGATATTTACCGACCCGGCGAAACTATTCATTTTAACACCGTTATCCGGTCGCAGAACTGGCAAAGCGTTGGCGAAATTCCGGTGCTTATTCGCGTTTTAACGCCCAATGGCCGCGAACTGCGCGCATTCCGTAAAACAACGAACAAACAAGGGGCGGTGGCTACCGACGTGCCACTTAACCCAGCCGCCGTAACGGGTAGTTACACAATTGAGGTCCTCAACGCTAATAACGTTCTGTTAACCTCGCAATTGGTGAGCGTTGAAGAGTTTGTTCCCGATCGGATAAAGGTGGATGTGTTGACCGATAAAACCAGCTACAAATCGGGGCAGACCATCACGCTTTCGGCTACGGCCATGAACTTGTTTGGTCCACCGGCTTCTGATCGCGCCTATGAAATTGAGTTGCAATTGAAGCGGAAAGCTTTTGCCCCAAAAGGGTTTGAAGAGTATGACTTCGATATTCCCAATGGCGCAGCAGCTACGCAGGCAGATGCGACTGGCAAACCAGATGTTTTCCCGAAAGAAATTCGGCAGGGACGCACGAACGCCAACGGGCAGGCCACGGAGAAATTCCCTATTTCAGGTCTTTATCAGGACATTGGCGTATTGGAAGCCAAACTTTTTGTGACCGTATTTGACGAAAATGGCCGACCCGTTAACCGACTCCGACGGCTGGATGTGCTGACTCAGGACACCTTTTTCGGCGTGCGCCTTCCCGACCGTTACGTAGCGACAAACGCACCCATTGCTGTGGAACTTGTCGCTCTTGATCCGGCCGGAACATTAGAAGCGTCGGCCTCTGCCTCTGTAGAAGTTATACGCTATGATTACCAGACGGTTATTGAGAAAGACGGCGATCGCATAAAGTATTCGACCAAACGACGAGAAAAGTCTGTGTATACGAATTCGCTGATTTTTAAAGGTGGAAAATCAAGTTTTCGGTATGTGCCAACCGTTTCAGGCGAATACGAAATACGAGTTCGCCGACCTGGTGGCTCCAACTACGCAGCTACAGGGTTCTATGCTTATGGGTATGGAAGCACGTCTGCGTCATCATTTGAAGTAAGTACAGAAGGGCAGGTACTCATGACCCTCGACAAGCCAGCTTATAAAACGGGAGACAAAGCCAAAGTCCTGTTCAAGGCACCTTTTGATGGGAAACTACTGGTAACGGTTGAACGCAACCGGGTTCTTGAACAACATTGGCTGACTACAACCAATAAATCGGCCGAGTGGAGTTTCTCAGTCGGTAGTGAGCATTTACCGAATGTCTACGTAACGGCCACGCTCATTCGCGCCATCGACAATACGAACCTACCATTAACAGTTGCTCACGGCTTCGCTCCTGTTTCTGTGACTGATGATGACACGAAACTCCCTGTAACCATTACGGCAGTAACCCAATCTCGTTCGAAAACGAAGCAGACGATTCGGATTAAAACGGCCGGAAATGCGCAGGTAACCGTAGCTGTTGTGGATGAAGGGATTTTGCAGTTGAAAAACTTTAAAACCCCTGACCCATATGGCTTCTTCTACCAGAAACGCGCCCTCGAAGTGGGTAGTCATGACCTGTATGCCTTACTCTATCCCGAACTATCGTTGAAATCGACATCAAGTGTTGGGGGCGATGGCTATGATTTAGAAAAACGTGTCAACCCGCTTAGCAATGGTCGGGTTCGGTTAGTAGCTTTATGGAGTGGCATTTTAGAGACTGGCTTTAATGGTGAAGCCGAGTTTTCGGTCGATATTCCGCAATTCTCGGGCGATCTGCGAATCATGGCTGTTGCCTATAAAGACAATGCCTTTGGGGCATCGAACAGCAATATGAAAGTCGCTGACCCAATCGTCATCAGCACGGGCGTTCCTCGTTTCCTGACACCCGGCGATCAGGTTGAGCTTCCCGTTAATCTGAGCAACACCACGAAACAAGTTGCCACAATCACCGCAAAACTAAATCTAACAGGCCCATTGGTAGCCGATAGCCTAAGCGCTCAGAAACTGACCATCCAACCTGGCCGCGAAAGCCGCGCGATATTCCGGGTTTCGGCCAAACAGGCAATTGGTGCCGGAACAATTACCGTAACAGCCAGTGGTCTTGGTGAGACATTTACCGAGAAAACAGATATTACAGTCCGGCCAGCAGCTTCCTTGCAAAAAACGACTGTATCAGGGGTAGTAGCGGGCGGAAAATCGCAGACGTTGCAATTGGCCGGTAATTTCTTACCCGGCACCGCGAAGGCCAGTATAACCTTGAGTCGATCGCCGGTGACGCAGTATGGTCGTGAATTATCGTATTTATTGGGTTATCCACACGGCTGCATCGAGCAAACCATCTCGAAAGCGTTCCCGCAATTGTACTTCGCCGATTTAGCTAAACAGTTAGCGAGCAACACCTATTTCGTACGGGCGGGCGATAGCGATATGAACCCTTCAACCAACGTTCGGCAAGCCGTACAAACGGTCGAAAGTCAGCAGGCACCTAATGGTGGCTTCACGATGTGGCCGGGCATGGCAGCCGTAGCGGGGAAATCGAACGTTGACGAATGGGCCAGCGCCTATGCCGTTCATTTCCTGGCCGAAGCCCAGGAAGCGGGGTATGAAGTTCGGCCATCGGTGCTGAGTTCGGCCATCGATTTCCTGACGACTTATACCAACAGCCCAGCTACCGAAAATGCCGTTACCTTTGATGAAACTGGTGGACGCACGATTCATAAAGTAGCCAGTCGTACAAGTATATACGGACTTTATGCGCTTGCCGTAGCTGGTAAACCCAATCGGTCGGCGATGAACTACTACAAGCAAAACGCCAACCTGCTTACACCCGATAGCCGCTATCTGCTGGCATCGACTTTCTTCCGGGTTGGGGATACCCGTAGTTTTTCGGCCCTGTTACCTAAGAAGTTTACGGATAACACAACCGGGCATCAAACAGGTGGCAGTTACGCATCGCCCGTACGCAACCTCGCGCTTGTTCTCGACGCGCTTGTCGACACCGATTCCGACAATTTACAGATTCCGACATTGGCCCGACAGCTTTCAGGCGCATTGAAACAAACAACCTATCTCAATACCCAAGAAGCCGCTTTCGCCTTTCTGGCTCTGGGTAAACTGGCTCGGCAAACAGCTAGCAGTACCGCTACGGCCACGTTGACATTGGGCGGAAAATCGTTGGGCACCATGAACGATGCGTTGCTGAATATCAAACGGGTTCCAACCAATGCGCCACTTACGCTATCAGCCAGTGGGTCCGGCAACGTTTATTATTTCGGGCAGAGTGAAGGTATTCCAAGTAGTGGAAAAATTGCCGAAGAAGACAACGGACTACGGGTTCGTCGGGAATACCTTGATCGGGAAGGCCGATCGCTCAGTACCATTCGGCAGAACGATTTGGTCGTCGTAAAAATCACGCTCGCCAGTACGAATGGGTTAGACGTTGAAAATGTTGTTGTAACGGACTTACTACCAGCGGGCCTCGAAGTCGAAAATCCACGACTGACCGAACCTCGCGACATGCCCTGGATTCAGAAGCCCGATGCCCCCGATTATTTCGACCTGCGCGACGACCGGATTAACTTTTACACCACGGCAACTAACACCACCCGAACATTTTATTATTTAACCCGAGCTGTATCCAAAGGTCGCTTTGTAGTTGGTCCAGTATCGGCCGATGCCATGTACAGTAGCGACTATCGCAGTTATAACGGTGCAGGGGTTGTGGTGGTGAAATAATTTTAACTGAATTCACCGGGTTAAAACCCGGCGCAAAAACATTGTAGAATAGCCTTGCGCCGGGTTTTAACCCAGCGAATTCAGTTAAACATGTTACCTTGTATAGTTGTTATCAAGCAGACTTCCTGAGCCAACTATACTAAATCACCTGCTCATGCCTTACGATGCCGACGTACTTATTATTGGTGGTGGTTTGGCAGGGTTAACGGCAGGCATTCATCTTGCCCAGGCCAATGTGCGCGTGATACTTATTGAAAAACATGCCTATCCGCAGCACAAAGTTTGCGGTGAGTATGTCTCTAACGAAGTACTGCCCTACCTGCAACAGCTCGGCGTTTCGGTCAATGAATTCAACCCTTCTCAGCTAAGTCGCTTTCTATTCAGTACCGCTTCTGGAAAAACCATCGAAAGTAAGTTGCCGTTAGGCGGTTTTGGGCTGAGCCGCTATACGTTCGATAATCTGCTTTATAAAAAAGCGCTGGAATCGGGCGTTACGGGTATACAGGCTCAGGTCGTTGATGTCCAGTTCACTGATGATTCTTTTGTAGTTGCTACTGCCGATGGCAAAAGCTATACAGCGCAACTGGTTATCGGTGCTTACGGCAAGCGCTCGTCGCTCGATAAACGTTTGCACCGAACATTCATCGAGAAAGAATCTCCGTGGATGGGCGTAAAGGCGCATTATCGAGCCGAGTTTCCGTCAGATTTGGTGTCACTTCATAATTTTCAGGGCGGGTATTGTGGACTGTGTCAGGTGGAAAATACGACTGTCAATGCTTGCTATCTGGTTAATTACAGCAGTTTTAAAAGGTATAAAAGCATCGATAGTTTTCAGCATGAGGTTATGAATCAAAACCCTTTTTTGAAGGATTTTTTTTCGAAGGCCACCCCTTTGTTCAATAAGCCATTAACGATTAGTCAGATTTCATTTTCTAAAAAGCAGCCGGTAGAAAATCACCTATTTATGTGTGGCGATACCGCTGGTGTTATTCACCCGTTGTGCGGAAACGGCATGGCGATGGCGATTCACAGTGCCAAAATCTGTTCCGAATTAGTGATCGCTTATTTGCATAGTTCCGAAATGAGCAGAGCTACATTAGAAAAGAACTATATCCATGCCTGGAATAAGGAGTTTACGACCAGATTAACCGCAGGACGATTACTACAATCTGTCTTACAAAATGCAACGGCAGCATCGGTTCTTTTAAATGGGCTTCAATTAACACCAGCTATTTTACCGCTCATTATTAAACAAACACATGGAAGTTTATTAGCCATTAATTAATCAGAATTCACAAAAATAGTCACTTACCAAATTTAGGAAATCCAATGCCAGTAGATACTTCACAACGCACAACCAAAGAAGAAATAATGGATGACTTTGCGTTGACTGGGCATGAATTAAGTGACGCACTTGATAAAATTGCGCTGATCAATCAGTGGCTGGGAGGCAACAAAATTACGCTCGACGGTCTAAAAAAATTAGTCAAAGACTGGCCCAAAGAGAAACCGCTTTCCATCATAGATATCGGTTGTGGCAACGGCGATATGTGCCGCGCCATTGCCGACTTCGCTCATAAAGAAGGACTTATCGTCACTATTTTGGGGATCGATGCCAATGCATACACAATTAGTCATGCGCAAACGCTCTCCCAATCGTATCCAGACATCGCCTATGCGGTTCTGAATATAGTTGATAGCGACTTTGCCGATCTAAACTACGACATTGCCGTATGTACCTTAACGTTACATCACTTCACCGATCAGGAAATTGTCTCATTAATGACGTTGCTGACAAACAAAGCAAAACTCGGCATAGTTATCAATGACTTACAGCGAAGCGCTTTAGCTTACCGACTTTTTCAACTCATTTGTTTTGTGTTTCAATTAAATGATATGTCCAGAGAAGATGGACTTACCTCCATTCTTCGTGGCTTTAAAAAGCAGGATTTAGAAAAATTCTCGAAGCAACTGTATCTAAAAGAATACCGTATTACCTGGAAGTGGGCTTTTCGCTATCAATGGATTATTAAAAACCTATGCCTGTAAAAATTACGTCTGTAGCAAAAGCATTACCTCAACATTGGCGAGATACAAAAGACATTTTACCATTTCTGGACGCCTGGCTGGTTGACCAGGATACGCGTTTTCAGCGAAAAGTAAAGAAGATATTTGAAAATGCGGCTGTTGATCGGCGCTATTCGATAATGGGGCCTGATGAAGTTTTTTCAACAACTTCCTTCGCTGAGAAAAACGCTATTTATAGTCGGGAGTCAATAAAATTAGCTGAAGTCGCGCTGAAAAATGCGCTCGAAAAAACGACCTGGAACGTCACCGATATTGATTATCTGATTACCGTTAGTTGCACCGGTATTATGATTCCTTCGCTGGATGCGTATTTGATCAATAATCTTCAGATGCGGCAGGATGTGGTTCGGCTTCCCGTTACCGAAATGGGTTGCGCGGCTGGAGTTTCGGGCATCATTTACGCGAAGAATTTCCTAAAAGCGAATCCGGGAAAACGGGCAGCACTCATTGCGGTCGAATCCCCAACGGCCACCTTCCAACTAGATGATTTCTCGATGGCCAATATTGTCAGTGCAGCTATTTTTGGGGATGGGGCTGCCTGTGTATTGCTTTCCTCCGACGATGCCGATGCAGGCCCAGAAGTTGTAGCCGAAGAGATGTATCATTTCTACGAAGCCACGCATTTGATGGGCTTCGATTTGACAAATACCGGGCTGCAAATGGTGCTGGACAAATCCGTTACGGACACCATTGCTGCCCATTTCCCAGACATCATTTATCCATTCCTGGAGAAAAATCACCTGACAATTGAGGCTATTTCCCACCTGATTTTCCATCCGGGTGGTCGGAAAATTGTGGAAGTGGTGCAGGAAATTTTCGGACGGATGGGTAAGAATATCGATGAAACGAAGGAGGTATTACGTCTGTATGGCAACATGTCGAGCGCTACGGTTCTCTATGTGCTGGAGCGATTTATGGATAAACAGCCAGCAAAAGATTCATACGGGCTCATGTTAAGTTTTGGTCCTGGCTTTTCCGCGCAACGTGTTTTACTGAAATGGTAAGAGAGTTTGGCGATCAAAACTATTGGGCGGTTATTCTGGGTGGTAGCTCCGGATTAGGACTGGCAACGGCTCAAAAACTCGCCCAACACGGTATGAATATCTGCATCGTCCACCGAACTCGAAAAGCTGAAATGGCAGCTGTAGAAACTGAATTTACTCAGATCAAAAGCCAGGGCGTTTTGCTCAAACACTACAATATCGACGCAACCAATGCCGAAAAACGAAGGGCTGTTATTGCTGATTTACAGGGGCATCTGGGCAAACAGGCAAAAGTGCGAGCTTTAGTTCACAGCATTGCCAAGGGAAATTTAAAACCGATGATTACTGATGATCAACGACAACTCCAGCACGACGATTTTCAACTAACGATCGAGGCAATGGCCATCAGTTTATACGACTGGACGAAGGACTTATTGGCAGCTTCGTTATTTGCGGCCGATGCTCGTATTCTCAGTTTTACCAGCGAAGGAAGCACCAAAGCCTGGAAAAATTATGCGGCTGTTTCGGCAGCGAAAGCAGCACTGGAAGCTATTTCAAGAAGTATTGCGCTGGAAATGGCGCCTTTGGGTATTCGGGCTAATTGCATTATGGCGGGCGTTACCGATACGGCGTCGTTACGCATGATTCCCGATTCTGACACGCTGCTTACGATGAGCAAGAAACGAAACCCGTTTTCTCGGTTGACTCAGGCAACCGATGTGGCCAATGTAACGTATTTGCTATGTAAGGATGAAGCCGCCTGGATTAACGGCGCGGTGATTCCGGTAAACGGCGGTGAACACCTTCAATAACGATATCCCTTGCAGAACTTCGGCCATATACTTTCGAAACTACCGTATAGCAAACCGTTTTTGTTTGTCGATCACCTTCATTCAATTGACGAGAACGGGGTTGAAGGTAGCTATACCTTTCCGGGTGATGCCTATTTTTACAAAGGCCATTTTGCCGATAAACCGATTACACCGGGTGTTATTTTGACAGAAGTCATGGCACAGATAGGCGTCGTTTGTCTGGGTATTTTTTTGTTGACCGAAACTCAGCAAAATGATATCGATATTGCTTTAACATCCACCCAGATTGATTTTTACAAACCCGTTCTCCCTACCGAAACTGTTACAGTTAGGTCCACGAAAGACTATTTTCGATTTCATAAGTTGAAGTGTAAAGTAGAAATGGTAAACAGCGCTGGCGAATTGGTTTGCCGGGGCGCTATTTCAGGTATGATGAAACCGAAAACGTATGCGTAATCGAGTCGTTATTACGGGATTGGGGGTCGTTGCTCCTAATGCCGTGGGTGTCCCTTTGTTTCTGGAAGCCATTCAACAAGGGCGAAGCGGCATCACGTTTCATCAGGAATTAGCCGACTTGAAATTCTCCTGTCAGGTTGGTGGAATTCCGCCCGTAACCGACGAACACAAACATCGGTATTTTTCGGACTTACAGCTTCATCAACTCAACAGTAGTGGGGTCGTTTACGGGGTCATTGCGGGTATGGAAGCCTGGCAAAACGCGGGCCTCAGCACAGCCACCGATGAACCGGATTGGGAAAGTGGCATAGTCTTCGGAACTGGCATTTTGGGCATCGACAAAATTAGGGAGTCCATCTATAAGGTTGATCAGGGTCAAGTCCGACGATTGGGCAGCACGGCTGTGGTACAAACCATGACCAGCGGGGTTAGTGCGTACCTGAGCGGCATGCTGGGACTTGGTAACCAGATTACAGCCAACTCGTCGGCTTGTGCCACCGGCACCGAAGCCCTTTGGCTGGCCTACGACCGAATCGCCAACGGTCATGCCCAGCGGATGTTGGCGGGTAGCTGCAATGATTATGGCCCTTACATTTGGGGCGGGTTTGATGCCATGCGCGTGCTTCCCTATCAGTATAACAACACCCCCGAAAAAGCATCGAGACCCCTAAGCGCCACCGCCAGCGGCTTTGTTCCCGCCAGTGGTGCAGGGGCTTTGGTACTCGAATCGCTCGCTAGTGCGCAGGAACGAAATGCGACCATTTACGCCGAAGTACTTGGCGGCCATGTCAATTCAGGTGGTCAGCGGGGGGGTGGTTCTATGACTGCGCCCAACGCGGCTGCGGTGAAACGGTGTATTCAGAAAGCCCTGGAGCAGGCCAATGTTCGACCTGAAGAAATTGACGTGATCGACGGCCATTTAACAGCTACCATAAAAGATTCTGCCGAAGTAAGCGCCTGGTGTGAAGCCCTGAATCGACGAGGAGATGATTTTCCCATGATTAACTCCCTGAAGTCGATGGTTGGTCATTGCCTGAGTGCCGCCGGAAGCATTGAGTGCGTAGGGGCTGTTCTGGAATTGCATCACGGGTTTATTTACCCATCGCTCAATTCAGAAGACCCGCATCCGGATAGTTCGGCATTGATAAATCCTGAAAAAATTCCACAACAGCTCATTCATAAAGACATTCAGGTAGTTGCAAAGGCGAACTTTGGTTTCGGGGATGTAAATGCGTGTGTCATCTTAAAAAAATTCCAACCCTAAACAGGCTATGCAAACGAAAGACGAATTAATCGAAACACTCAAGAAAATTGTAAAGCCCTATGTTCAGGATGAACAGGCATTTGAGCATGTTACAGAAGACACCGACTTCATTAAGGATCTAAAAATCAATTCGGCCAACCTGGTCGATATTGCGCTGGATGTTGAAGAAGCCTACGATATCGAGATTGACAACGAGTCGATGGAGCAAATGCTTACCGTTGGTTCAGCAATCGAAATCATTACGAAAAAGCTAGCCGAAAAATGATCGGCAATGACCTTGTTGATCGGGCTCAGGCAAAACGAGAAAGCAACTGGCAGCGCAGGGGCTTTCTTGAGAAACTATTTACAACGCACGAGCAAGAGCTTATTCTGGCAGCCCCCGACCCCGAGCGCATGGTCTGGACGCTTTGGAGCATGAAAGAAAGCGCCTATAAAGTAAGCATTCGCGAAACAGGAAAGCGCGTTTTTGCTCCCCCAAAACTAACCTGCCACATTACGTCATTCAGTGAGGAAGCGGTCGAGGGGATTGTTTTTCATCAAAAAGCTTACCAGACAAAATCATCCATTACGCCCCAATATATCGCTACCGTTGCCACCTTAGCGAATACTGAACTCGGTTTCCATCAGGAAATTATTCAGTTCAGCAACTCCACCTATCAGCATCAACACGCTCGAATTCAGAAAGACATACAGCAATACTGTGCCGACTATTTAGCGCTTCCTCCTGCCAACAGCTACCTAAAAAAAGATCAGAATGGCATTCCTGTCTTGCTAGCGATCAAACCATCAGGAGAGCCGCTTTCTATTCCTATTAGTATAAGTCATCACGGTCATTATGGCTCGTTTGTAATAGGCTGTACCCATGGGCTTTAGCCTGTGTTTGACGTATACTGGGTTATTCACGGACTGAACCCGTGGGTACAATTAAATGCCAACATTTACCTTGCTTCATTGGTTATACGAGTCACAATCAATAATCAACGTTATTAATATTAAGGCTACAACGTTATGAAAAGGAAAATATGGGTCGTAGGCGCCATGCTGACAGCCATGGTCGGTTTATCGTCCTGCGCTTCGACGGAGCGCTGGCTTTACGGCAATTCAGAGAACAGTCGGGAAGACCTTGTCCAGCGCGAGCGCAGAGGCAACTCCCGTAATAGTCGGGATTCACAAGGCCGGACATACGACGAGGATCAAATGAGCAGTTCTAATTCGCGGAATAGCAACTCATATCGAAATCCTTACCGATCTTCCGATGAGCAGGATAGTCGGATGAGCTATCGCGATAACGACAGCGACCGGCCTAGCCGTATGTCGGGTAGTTCCTACAACAACCGCTACAACAATTACGACGATCGGGATAGCCGTCGCGACGACCGCGATCGGTATGATAACCGGAATTCGTACAATGACCGCTCATACGATAGCCGGGATTCGTATAACGACCGAGACCGCTCGTATGATAATCGGAATGATCGTTACAAAGACAACAATCGGTACGATGACCGGGATAATCGGCGCGACGATAACCGGGATTCCTACAGCAGCCGGTCAGATAATGACAACTACCGGTATCGGAACGATAACTACTCGTACAACGACCGTCGATACGACGATCGGAACTCATCGAATAACCGTTCCGATAATCGGGATTCATACAATAATAATGATCGAATGATGTCGGATCGGGATCGCGACAATCGTCGGGACGATCGGAACGACAATCGGAATGATCGCTATAACGACAATAACGCCGATCGGCAGGATAACCGCGACAGCCGGACCAATTATAATGATCGTCGGGATGATAATCGGAATAACAACGACAGCCGTTACGATGACCGCGATAATCGTCGCTCAGACGACCGTCGGAACAATAACGACGATCGGGATAACCGAAGCACTGATAACAACAACGACATGCGTCGGGATGATCGGAGCGATAGCCGGAATAACGATCAATCTGGCAACGGAGCGTCAGATCGCGACCGTCGCGACTTGACGGATCGTATTGCCGCACAAATGGATAAGCTGGACGATCAGATCGACGACGCTAAAGCTGACGTAAAAAACGAAAGCCGTAAGGAACGCAAAAAAAGAGAAGACCGTATCAACGATTTGCAGGACAAACGTCGCCAGTTGGCCGACTCGTACTATAAAGTGCAACGGTCCAGCGCCGATGATTTTGACAAAGTGAAAAAAGAGGCCAATAAGCTTGTTGACGACATTAGCGATTCGCTAGATAAAGCCGCTGATAAGGTTGACAAAAAGTAAATAGCCATTTTTGGCATACCGAAGGGACTGGTTCTGTGAATCAGTCCCTTATTTGTTGTGCTTAGGGGTAACCATAAACGCCAATCGTCAAACTATCTTTGCGGTATGGCACTGATTAAATCTGTTCGGGGAATCCACCCCGTATTTGGCGAGAACTGCTGGTATGCAGACAACGCCACTATTGTTGGCGAAGTAACTATGGGTCGCGATTGTACCGTCTGGTTCAACACGGTTATTCGAGGGGACGTCAACTCGATCACCATCGGCGACCGCAGTAATATTCAGGATGGAGCCGTCATTCACTGTACCTATAAGCGAACGAAAACGATCATCGGCAATTACGTTTCCATTGCTCATAATGCCATTGTTCATGGCTGTACGATTGAGGATAATGTGCTGATTGGCATGGGAGCCATCGTTATGGATGGAGCCGTTATTGGCACCGGCAGCATCGTGGCTGCTGGCGCCATCGTCACCCAAAATACCGTTGTCCCGCCCGGTTCTATTTACGCCGGAAACCCAGCTAAGTTTCTGAAAGCGGTTTCACCAGAGCAAGCCGAAGTCTTTGCCCGAACGGCCAATAATTACGTCATGTATGCCGAGTGGTTTAAGGAGTAAGATAGATAAATGAATAATGGCTAATGAACGATGTATAATTTTTGTCTACCTACCATTATACATCGTCCATTAGCCATTCTCTTTTTAATGCAGTAAGTCTCGTGTTATTTCGCTTAGTATATTGCCTCCATCAAACTTCATGGATGATTTTCTGATTTACCTCCGCCTAGGCTTTGATCATATTACCGACCCTGGCGGGTACGACCACATTCTGTTTGTTATAGCCCTCTGTGCCGTTTACACGATCCAACAGTGGAAACAGGTGCTAATCCTGGTAACTGCGTTCACGATTGGACATTCGATTACCCTGGCCCTGGCAACCCTCCAACTCATTCATTACAAAACGGCTTTGATTGAGTTACTCATTCCTATAACCATCCTGATTACGGCCATTACAAACTTCTTTTTTCAGGAATCTAAATCCAAGTCGCGGTCATTCAGCACAGCTCAACAATCGAGTCGTCCCTGGCGTTATGCGCTGGCTTTGAGCTTTGGCCTTATTCATGGCATGGGTTTCTCGAATTACCTCCGAAGCCTCTTAGGAAATGAAGCCGACATTGTGACGCCATTGCTGGCCTTTAATATTGGTCTGGAAATTGGCCAGTTAGTTATTGTTAGCCTCATTCTTGGGCTGGCGTATATCATCATTGAGATTATCCGTACTAGCCAACTACGCTGGACGCTCGTTGTATCCGGCATTGTAGCCGGTATGGCGCTGTCACTCATCATCAATAATGGCTATTTAAGCGAACTGCTCAAATAGCCATCTTCGAGCAACACGCCTTTCTCGCTGAGTATAGCTCAAATTATATAACCTCTTTTTTCGTATTTTTACCTCCTAGTCAACAACTATAAACCATTTTATGCAAAAGATAATTTTGCTGCTGTCGGGTTTAACCATTCCGCTATGGTCTGCTCAGGCACAAGCTCCGGCATCGACACAACGCGCCAATACCCGTTTTGAGCAACTCGGTCCCGTTTTGCCCACTCCCAATACATTTCGCACAGCATCGGGTGCCCCCGGAAAAGACTATTTTCAGAACCGGGCAGACTATGATATTAAGGCTACGCTCGATGATACCAAGCAAAAAATAACAGGCTCCGAAACGATTACCTATCACAATAATTCGACAGATGTATTGCCTTACGTCTGGCTTCAATTGGACCAGAACACGTTCCGAGCCGATGTCGATGGTAGAACTTCGCAAACGAGCAGCATCAATGCCGAACAAGGAGCCAGTATCCAGCAACTTACCGCAAACACAACCCTGGCGGCTAAAGATTACGGCCATAAAATCACAGCCGTACGCGATCAGGCCGGAAAACCACTTAAATACACCATCAACCAGACCATGATGCGGATTGATTTGCCGCAGCCTGTCGGCCCTGGCAAATCCGTAGTCTTTTCGGTTGATTGGAATTTCAACATCGTCGATGTTAGGGGTGTAGGTGCTCGGGGCGGTTATGAGTATTTTCCGAAAGATGGCAACTACATCTACGAAATAGCGCAGTGGTTTCCTCGTCTGTGTGCTTATAGCGACGTAACGGGCTGGCAGAACAAGCAGTTTTACGGGCAAGGCGAATTCACATTGATTTTCGGCAACTACAAACTGGCCTTAACCGTACCGAACGACCACATTGTTGGTGCCACCGGCGAATTACAAAACCCAACGCAGGTATTGACCCCAACGCAGATAAAACGCTGGAACGAAGCGAAAGGCAAAGGCGATAAACCCGGCGAAAATCCAGTCGTTATTGTCACACAGGCTGAAGCCGAAGCCGCCGAAAAAGGCAAACCAACCGGCACCAAAACCTGGATTTTCAAAGCCGATAACGTTCGTGATTTCTCCTTCGCCAGTAGCCGCAAGTTTATCTGGGATGCGCTACAGCCCAATGTAGAAGGCAAACGCGTTTGGGCGATGTCGCTTTACCCTAAAGAAGGCAATCCGCTCTGGGGCCAATATTCTACCCGACTTGTTGCGCACACGTTGAAATCCTATTCACGCCGAACAATTGCTTATCCTTACCCAGTCGCGTATTCGGTTCATGGGCCCGTTGGTGGGATGGAGTATCCAATGATTAGCTTTAACGGTGCCCGTCCCGAAGCTGATGGAACTTACTCCGTAGGAACAAAAAATGGACTGATTGGCGTAATCATTCACGAAGTTGGCCACAACTTCTTCCCCATGATTGTCAATTCCGATGAGCGTCAATGGTCGTGGATGGATGAAGGCCTTAACAGTTTCCTCGAAGGCTTAGCCTGCTTAGAATGGGATGCTAATTATCCTGCGCGTGGTATTGAGCCCCAATCGATTGTGCCTTATATGCGGATGGATTCTACGCTACAGGTGCCAATCATGAGCAGTTCCGATAATATTCCTAGAAATACCTTTGGACCCAACGCCTACAGCAAACCGGCTACGGCACTCAATATCCTGCGCGAAACAGTTATGGGTCGCGAACTCTTCGATTACGCGTTCAAAGAATACGCGCGACGTTGGGCTTTCAAAACCCCTGAGCCCGCCGATTTTTTCCGCACGATGGAAGATGCCTCAGGTGTCGATCTGGACTGGTTCTGGAAGGGTTGGTTCTACAGCGTTCAGCCCGTCGACCAATCGCTGGTAAAAGTTGATTGGTTCCAGGCTAGCTCACAAAACCCCGAAATCACCAAAGCCGAAGCGCGTGCAGCTGCCCAAAAGCGCATGAATACGATCAGCAAACAACGCGATGCCTTAAGCAAAGATGAAACTGTGGTGGCACAGGATAGCACCATGCGGGATTTCTACAACCAGTACGATCCGTATGCCGTTACAGAAGCCGACAAAAAGAAATATCAGGATTATCTGGCTTCGTTAACAGCCGAGGAGCGTTTATTGGCCGAAGCAGGTACGAACTTTTATACGTTGTCGCTCAAGAACAAAGGTGGCATTCCAATGCCAGTCATTCTACGAATGGAATTTGAAGATGGTACTGATTCGGTGGCTCGCTTTCCGGCCGAAATCTGGCGCTTCAATGATGTATCGATCCGAAAAGTAATTGCGACCAATAAGAAAGTAAAGCAATGGACGCTCGACCCCTATTATGAGATCGCTGATATCAACACAGAAGATAACTCGTTTCCGCCCGTTTCTCAGCCTACGCGCTTCCAGTTATTTAAACAACAGCAGCGTTTTGGACCACAAGGACCCAATCCGATGCAGCAACAACGAGGGGCTACCTCTCCACCCGCCAGACAAGGTACTGGTCGAAACTAACAATCTCTATTAACCTACAAACAGCCAATGAAAAAAGTCCTGTTAATGACTGGCCTTAGCTTATGGTCAGCCGTTTTATTAGCTCAGGCCCCTCAGGCTCCAACTCAAAATGCCAACACGCGTTTTGAGCAGCTCGGGCCTATGCTACCTACGCCTAATACGTTTCGGACGGCCTCCGGTGCCCCTGGAAAAGATTACTTCCAGAACCGGGCAGACTACGACATCAAAGTCGAGCTTGACGATGCTAACCAGAAAATTATTGGTTCGGAAACCGTTACCTACCACAATAACTCAACCGATGAGTTACCATTTATCTGGCTCCAGCTTGATCAGAATTTATTTGCCAAAGGGTCTATCGGCAGCGTAACCCGGACAGGTGGTGTTAACGAAAGCGGGATGAGTTTCGCTCAGTTGCAAAACCTCACCTCGGTTCGCGAGCGCAGCAGCCAGCAGGCTTCCGATAAGTTTGGTTACCATATCACATCGGTAAAGGATACCAAAACAGGTACCGCCCTCAAATACACCATCAACCAAACCATGATGCGGATTGACCTGCCAACAGGTTTAAAACCCGGTGGAAGCTATTCGTTCAATGTCGACTGGAACTATTTCGTCACGGAGTATTACGGTCGGAGCGGTCTGGAGTTTTTCCCTAAAGATGGTAACTACAACTATTTTATTGCTCACTGGTTTCCACGTCTATGCGCCTATAACGACGTAAATGGCTGGCAAAACAAGCAGTTCCTGGGGCAGGGCGAGTTTACCCTGATTTTCGGGAATTATAAAGTTGCTATTACCGCCCCTGCCGATCACATTGTGGGTGCCACAGGTGAGTGTCAGAACTACAAGCAAGTATTATCGGCGACGCAACAAAAGCGTCTGGCTCAGGCCGCAACATCCAAAACGCCAGTCGTCATCGTAACCCAGGACGAAGCCGAAGCAGCGCTAAAAACCAAACCAACGGATAAAGTCGGCAAGAAAACGTGGGTGTATTCTGCCTCTAATGTACGCGACTTCGCCTTTACTAGCAGCCGTCGTTTTATCTGGGATGCCATGCAAACTGACGTGTACGGCGACGGGCACAAAATCTGGTCAATGTCGTTTTATGCCAAAGAAGGTAACCCGCTATGGGGACAGTATTCAACGCGTGTCGTAGAACACACGCTGAAATCGTACGGTAACCGGACCATCAAATACCCATATCCAGTGGCTATTTCTTGTCATGCTACAGCCGGTGGCGGCATGGAGTACCCCATGATTTCGTTTAACGGCGGTCGCCCAGAAGCCGATGGTACCTATACAGATCAGGTTAAAGCGGGTATGATTGGGGTAATCATACACGAAGTGGGTCACAATTTCTTCCCAATGATCGTCAACTCCGATGAGCGTCAGTGGACCTGGATGGACGAAGGCCTGAACACCTTCTGCCAATACCTTGCCGAGAAAGAATGGGATTATAATTTCCCAAGTCGCCGGGGCGAGCCTCAGTACATTGTGGATTACATGAAGTCGGATAAGTCGGTTCTGTCCCCCATCATGACTTCGTCCGACAACGTAATCAGCCTTGGACCTAATGCGTATGCGAAACCCGCCACCGCTCTTAACATTCTTCGTGAAACGGTTATGGGTCGCGAACTCTTCGACTACGCCTTTAAAGAATACGCGCGTCGTTGGGCCTTTAAATCGCCTGAGCCAGCTGATTTCTTCCGCACCCTAGAAGATGCTTCTGGTGTTGATCTAGATTGGTTCTGGAAAGGCTGGTTCTATGGCGTCGAGCCGGTTGACCAGGATTTAGTTGAAGTTGACTGGTTCCAGATTGATTCGGGTAATCCTGAAATCACTAAAGCAGCCGCTCGGGCCGAAGCTCAACGTCGGGCTGGTACCATCAGCAAACAACGTGATGCAGCTACTAAAGGCGAAACTGTTGTGGCAAAGGATTCGACCATGAAGGACTTTTATAACAGTTATGATCCTTACGCCGTCACGGAGGCCGACAAAAAGAAATATCAGGATTATTTGGCTACGTTGAGCCCCGACGAACGGAAAGCCATTGAGGCAGCTGACAAACAAAACTTCTATACGTTGTCGCTGAAGAACAAAGGGGGCGTACCCATGCCCGTCATCATTCGGATGCAATTCGAAGATGGGACCGACTCAGTAGCGCGCTATCCAGCCGAAATCTGGCGTTTCAACGACGTATCGATTAAGAAAGTGATTACTACAAACAAAAAAGTAACACAGTGGACACTTGATCCTTACCAGGAAATCGCGGATATCGACGCTGAAAATAATTCATTCCCGCGTGTTGCCGCTCCAACACGTTTCCAGTTGTTTAAGCAGCAGCAACGGTTTGGTCCACAGGGTCCTAACCCGATGCAACAGCAACGAGGAGCTACTCCCCCACCGGCTAGGCAGGGTACAGGCAGGAATTAAATAAGCCATGAATAATGGATAATGTACAACGAATAATGACGGTGGTTCAGCATTATTCATTGTACATTATCCATTATTCATTACCTTTGCACACCCATTCGGGATGTAGCGCAGTCCGGTAGCGTGCTTGCATGGGGTGCAAGAGGTCGTGGGTTCGAATCCCGCCTTCCCGACAGACTAAAAAAGGAGATGTATCTGATGCGTCTCCTTTTTCTTTTACCTGCTAATCATCTAATCTCTGGAATTCTTTTTGGCCGCTTCCCTGCCTGAAGTGTTAGCTGCATCAGCCTACTAACCCAAAATTTTTCTTAATTTTTGTTAAGAGAATTATGGAATTGCCTTCCCCCTTGCATCCATAATAAAACAAGGCATGGCAATGCTTGCTGAGGCCTTTTCATAATCTTAACAATTATTTTATGATCAACGCTCCCCCTTCCTAGACGCCCACAATCCAGTCAATTAGATCGCTCTACACAGGCGATTTCGGAGAAATAAGGATTTAGCAGGTTGGCTTCTTAAAAAAATAAAGTTGCTAGAAAGGATATGTGCAAGTCTTTATTGATGTATTACAATACGATTGAAAGATTTGACATATAGGATTGTGTGGTTTTTGCCGGAAAACACATATTTTTGTGGAGGTTCGACGGTATTTCTACTAAATTTTTAGCTGGACGAACCGAAAGAGTCTAAATTTTTCACTTTTTTTACCGGGTAAACCAACTTTTAATTTTAACCCTACAGTCCAGTTCCAATGAAAACACAAACTCCCTCTCCAGCACCTGCCAAAGCACCGGCGCCAAAAAAGAAGTCATCAGGTGGTTTAAACCCCGCGTTTGTCTTACCGGTATTGTTAATCATCGGTATCCTGACGTACATGTTTGTCTTCGGTGATGGTAGCCACTTTCAGGAAGGTGACAACACGAAAGAACCACTTCCAGGCGATTACTTCGGTACCGTTTACAAAGGTGGATTTATCGTACCAATTCTGTTCACCTGCTTTTTGACAGTGCTGGTCTTCTCAATCGAACGGTTCATCACAATTGGCCGGGCTAATGGTTCAGGTTCAATTGACGATTTCGTTCGGAAAATCAAAAGCCAACTTGACCGTAACGAAGTAGCTGCAGCCATCCAAGAGTGCGATCGTCAGAAAGGTTCGATCGGTAATGTTGTTAAAACTGCTCTGGTAAAATACCAACAATTGGCTACCGACACAGAACTGAACAAAGAACAAAAACTGGTTGCCCTGCAAAAAGAAGTAGAAGAAGCAACGACGCTTGAACTGCCAATGCTGGAAAAGAACCTGACCATCATTGCTACGCTAGCTTCGGTTTCGACGCTGATCGCCCTGCTTGGAACGGTACTTGGTATGATCCGGGCTTTCGCAGCTATGGGTGCGACTGGCCAACCTGACACCGGTGCTCTGTCAACAGGTATCTCTGAGGCCCTTGTAAACACGGCTTTAGGTATCGGTACAGCTGCTATTGCAACGATCATGTATAGCTACTTCACCAGCCGTATCGACGTGTTGACCTACAACATCGATGAAATCGGTCTGAGCATTCAGCAAAACTTTGCGGCTCACTACTAAGCCGAGATAGCACAGTTGATGTCCATTAACCAACCTGCCCGAGTTTATATCGGGCAGGAAGAAACAAAATAACTCATGCCAGCAGTTAAAATTAAACGCGCTAGTTCATCAGTGGATATGACGGCGATGTGCGACGTGGCATTTCTATTGCTGACGTTCTTCATCCTAACAGCCAATTTCCGGTCGCAGGATGCCGCAGCTATCGAAACCCCTTCGTCCATCTCTGGAATTAAAGTTCCTGATAGCGACATCATGACCATCGGTCTTGGTCGGGACGGCAAAGTTTATTTCGGTATTGACAATGCGCAAAACCGCATTGCTATGCTGGATAACATTGCAGCCGCTAAAGGGCTTACCTTCTCGAATAACGAAAAGAAGGAATTCTCCCTGATGTCGAACTTTGGATTACCAATCAATCAGTTGAAATCGTACCTGAACATGCCAAAAGAGCAACAGGCGAAAGTAAAACAACCCGGTATTCCAACTGATACGACGGGTGCAGGTCCAACGAATGAATTGAAAGAATGGGTTTACAACGCCCGTAAGGCTAATAACAATCTTCGAATTGCGCTGAAAGGTGATAACCTCGCCAAGTTCCCCGAATTCAAGAACGTTTTAGCTACGCTGCAAGCGCAGAATATCAACAAATTTAACCTGATCACGGGAACGGAAGCTCCCCCAGCTGGTTGGAAGCCTGATTGAGCGCTAACGCGATTGCAACTAAATTTAATTTTCACCACGCGAATCTGTTAAGAAAACATGGCAGAAATTAACACCGGTGGTGGTGGTGGTAAGCATGATGGTGGTAAGGTTCGTTCCAAGAAAGCGTCGACCCGTGTGGATATGACGCCAATGGTTGACCTGGGATTTCTCCTGATTACCTTCTTCATTCTGGCCACTACCTTGAGCAAGCCATCCTCGATGACGCTCAACGTACCGGATAAAACAAAAACTGAGGAAACGGAACCTATCAAGGCATCCAATGTAATGACTATCTTTCTAGGGAAAGATAATAAGGCTCATTACATTTTCGGAAAAGCTGCTAATGAGGATCCTGAAGTGAAAACGGTTGGCTATGGCTACGAGTTTCGTCAGGCTCTCATGGAAAATGCCAAAAAAGTAGGTGGCGAAAAGTTTGTAGTCGTTATCAAACCAACGAAAGAATCGACCTATAAAAACATGGTTGACGTTCTGGATGAGATGGCCATTACTAAACTAAAGCGGTACGCCCTTGTGGACGTGCTGACTCCAGATGAGAAAAAGCTTCTCAAAGAAAAAGTAAAATTAGACGCATAACACCATGGCAGAAACTAATTCACAGGCGGCAACACTCGATGATATCGTGTTTGCCCACCGGAATAAAGCGTATGGTGCATATGATCTGCGGAAATCGTATCCTAAAGCGGTAACACGTGCCCTCATTATTGGTGGTGTGTTGTTCACCTTAGGCGTACTTTCTCCAACAATCATCAGTGCCTTAACTCCGGAGAAACAAGAGCAGGCGATGGTAGAAGTGGACTTGATGAAACTTCCACCACCACCTATCGATCCGAACGAGCCACCACCACCGCCACCACCACCGGTAGAATTACCGAAGGTGAACACGGTGAAATTCCTTCCACCGGAAGTAAAACCGGATGAGGAAGTACCTGAAGAAACGCCACCACCGGCTGTTGAAGAACTGAAGGAAGCCGTAGCTGCTGAAAAAACCCAGGAAGGTGATCCTAACGCTGAAGAAGTTATTGCTGCTCCTGAAGCTACAGCTGCTCCAACCAAGGTAGAAGTTGCCGTTGAAGCTGCTCCGAAAGAAGAAGAAATCTTTACGGTGGTAGAACAACAGCCTGAATTTAGTGGTGGTATGGCTGCTCTTGGTCAATACCTCAGCAAAAACCTACGGTACCCAGCTGCTGCACAACGGGCCAACGTTTCAGGTCGTGTATTTGTGAGCTTCGTAGTAAATACGGACGGTAGTATTCAGGACGTTCAGGTATTGAAAGGTCTTGGATTCGGTACAGATGAAGAAGCACAACGTGTAGTAAAAGGCATGCCTAAATGGCGCCCTGGTAAGCAATCAGGCCGTCCAGTTCGGGTGAAGTACAACCTGCCTATTAACTTTACGCTGGAATAATTTCGTCTATGCGCAGACAAAATAGTGGCCCAGCGCAGTTAACGCTGTACATTTCAGTATTGGCTTCGCTGGCATACATGGGAGGAGGCATCGGACTGATTGCCTCCTCTCAGTCTTTTGGGATGTTACCTGAACCCGGTCCATTTCGTTACGGGTTAGGTGCTCTCCTGCTAATTTATGGCGCTTTCCGGGGCTATCGTGCTTATCAACGCTTTCAGGGAAATGACTAACCGAATTTTGCTATTCATAGGAGTTGCTGTTGGATTAATGAGCTGCGGAAATGGTAAACCGCCCTTGGATAATCCCTCTAACGGTAGTATCGTTGTTGCTGCTGACGAATCATTTCAACCTTTGGTCACGCAATTGACCGAAGCTTATGCCGGAATTAACCCCAATACCCATTTCAAGGTAGTTTTTAAGCCTGAGCAGGAAGCCATCAACATGATGCTCCAGGATAGTGCTCGCATTGTTTTTACGACTCGGGAGCTAAAACCAAATGAACGGGCCGTACTTGACCAACGAAAAATAAAAGGAGCAGCCGAAAAAATTGCGACTGATGGGGTTGCACTTATCATCAACAAGGCCAATACAGATAGCCTGATCACCATGTCTGAATTACAACGTATTTTCAGTGGGCAGGTAAAACAATGGGGACAGCTAAGTGGTGGTAATCAAAATAGCCCGATCACACTAGTGTTTGATAATAACAATTCTAGTAATTTAGAGTTTGTATTAAAAACTTTTAACATCAAGGACGTTACAGGGTTACGCATTTTCACAACGCATTCTAATCGGGAGGTTATCGACTTTGTTCGTAAAAACCCATCTGCTCTTGGTTTTATTGGTGTTAATTGGATTAGTGATAGTGATGAACCGCTCTCTGTTGAGCTTGCTCGTGATCTTCGGGTCATGGGCGTATCAGCCAAACCAAATCCGACGAAACGGGATGATTATTTTCAGCCCTTTCAGGAAGATTTAGGTATGCAACGTTATCCATTACGGAGACCCGTGTATATCTTGAGCCGGGAAACGCACCCAGGCCTAGGCGGTGGGTTGATAAATTATATAGCTCGGGATGCTGGCTCTTTAATCATTCGTAAATTGGGGCTTTGGCCCAGAATACCATACGATCGGGTCATAAATCTGACAAAATGAGGAAGTTTTTTTGGTTTAACCGCAATTTTTTAGTTTTGTCAAATGTTTAATCAGCAATAACCTTTTTTCCATTTCCAACTTGAAGTACATGATGAACAACCAGAAGCAGTCGCTATTGACCTTCCTGTTCGTTGGGGCGACCATAACGACTCCTTTAGTGGCACAGGATCTCAAAACAGCCTTGCAGGATATTGAGGCTGAGCGATATACTAAGGCAGAACAAGAGTTAACAAAATTAGCAACTAGTTCGCCTACGGCTGAAAATCAGTTTTACCTCGGTTATTATTACCTCAGAAGCGGCCAGCCAGATAAGGCAAAGGCGGTTTTTGAAAAAGGAGCTGCTGCAGACGCCAAAAACCAACTGAATAATGTTGGCTTGGCTGGCGTAGCGTTAGCTAAAAAAGACCGTAGTGCCGCCAAGACGCTGATTGACAATGCCGTTGCACAAACCAAGAGCAAAGATCAGGCTGTTCTGATTCGTGCCGGGGAGATGTATACTTTATCTGACCAAACAAACGATCCAGCTGAAGCATTACGATTGTTGACATTGGCCCAGGAAAAAGACAAAAAAGGCGAGCAGAAAGATGAGATTGAAATGCTCATGGGTGATGCTTACTTTTTGAAAAATGATGGTGGTAACGCTATTACGAAGTACGAAAATGCACTGGCTGCTAAACCAACTCTAGCAGAGGCTAATTATAAAATTGGCCGTTTGTACTTACGTGGTAAAAACTACGCAAAAGCTCAGGAGTATTTTAAACTAGCAATTCAGAATGATGCAGAGTTTGCTCCTACCTACCGTGCCTACGCTGATGCATTAGCGAATTCGCGGGCTTATAAAGCGGCTGCAACAAACTATGAGTTATACATTCAGAAAAGCGGTACCACCGACCCTGAATTGTTGCTTGACGTAGCTCGGTATAAATTCCTGGCTCAAGATTACCAGGGGGCGATTTCTTACTTGGATCAGCTGAAAGGTAAAATCAACAACCCAATTATTGATCGGATGTATGGCTGGGCCTATTCGGCTTTGGGCAAAAATACCGAATCAGTAGAAGCGTTAAATCGTTTTATCTCGACAGCTCCTCAAAAGGTAATGTCTGACGACTATAAGTATCTAGGTCGTGCTTATGCTCAATTAGGAACACCAGAAGGTGATTCGCTTAGCATTGCTAATTTAGAAAAGGCGGCTCCAATGGATACAACCGAAAACCTGTACCGGGAAATTGGAGAGCGTTACTACAAGACGAAACGCTATGATAAAGCTGCAACTTATTACGCTAAAACCATAGCAACCGACAAGAAGCCACAAAACAATGACTTCTTATGGTTAGGTCTTTCCAGCTATCAATATGCACCACGCGTTGGTCGGGATAGCGTAATAGCAGCAACAGATACGGCACAGATTCGCCAGGTAAAACAACAATACTACCTACGGGCTGATTCAGCATTTGCCCAAATGTCACAGCGCATAGAAGCAGATGGTAAGAAATATCCATTAGCTTACTATTACCGTGCAGGCTCTAACTACTACGCTTATCCTAATGACAAGGAAAAAGGGGCTGCTTTAGCTACACCGCTCTACGAAAAATTCATTGAGCAGGCTACAGCCCCAGACCCAACAGATAAAACAGACTATAAGAGATATTTAATTACCTCTTACAAAGCTCTGGCTGGCTTCAGTATTTTGCGCAAAGACGAACCTAAAGCAAAAGAATATTTTGATAAAGTTCTGGCGCTCGACCCAAATGATGCCGATGTGAAAAAGGCACTTGAAGGACCAAAACCGGCTCCAGCACCGGCCACTCCAGCTGCGCCTAAAGCTCCTGTGAAAAAGAAAGTTGCCGGTCAATAATTGATGTTCTGGCTTGAAAACAAAAAAAGCGTAGGTTTAAAACCTGCGCTTTTTTTGTTTTCAAGCATAAAGAGCATGGCTATCAATGAATATAGTTATTATTATTCAGAGTGTATTGTAACTTTGCGGGCGCAATTTTTTTGACTACACGACACTACCCCAAAACGCCGATGCTTAACCTTGTACTGTTTGGCCCGCCAGGAGCTGGAAAAGGTACCCAAAGTGAAAAACTAATTCAGAAGTATAATTTAGTTCATTTATCGACCGGCGATTTGTTGCGATCGCAGATTGCAGCTGGCACAGAACTGGGTTTACGAGCCAAACAATTAATGGATCAGGGCCTGTTGGTACCCGATGAGGTAGTAATTGGCATGATTGAAAATAAACTACGCGAGAATCAGTCAGCTCCAGGCTTTATTTTCGATGGCTTTCCGCGTACTGTACTCCAGGCCGAAGCGCTTGATGAATTGTTGAGTCAGTATCAAACGCCCATAACAACTATGATTGCGCTGGTCGTTGATGATGAAGAGTTGATTCGTCGCTTATTGAAGCGGGGCGAAACATCTGGTCGACCTGACGACCAAGACGAAACCACTGCCCGCCGGCGGGTAAGTGTATATAATAAAGAAACTATGCCCGTCGCAGATTACTATAGCCAACAAGGGAAATACGCGGCCATAGATGGAATCGGCAATATTGAGGATATTTTCCAATCAATATGCAAAAAAATAGAAGAGAGTCGACCGTGAGGTAACAGCATATTATGGCTTCATCAAATTTTATTGATTACGTAAAAATAAACTGTCGTTCAGGTGCTGGCGGAGCTGGATCAGTCCATTTTCGCCGGGAAAAACACGTACCCAAAGGTGGACCCGATGGTGGCGATGGTGGACGAGGAGGCCATATTATTCTCCGGGGAAATGCTCAGTTATGGACCTTATTACACCTAAAATACCGTAAACATGTTAAAGCAGGAAACGGTGTAGCGGGCGAAGGTGGTAGAAGAACTGGGGCAGAAGGCGAAGATGTAATTCTGGAGGTACCTCTTGGTACCATTGCCCGAGATCCAGAATCAAGTGAAAAGTTGGCCGAAATTACAGAAGATGGGCAACAGATTATTCTGTTTGCAGGAGGTAGAGGTGGCTTGGGTAACGATCATTTTAAATCATCCACTCAACAGGCACCTTATCATGCGCAGACAGGTGAGCCAGGGCGAGAAGAATGGGTTATCCTAGAATTAAAATTATTAGCTGATGTTGGCTTAGTTGGTTTTCCTAACGCAGGTAAATCGACCCTTCTATCTGTCTTATCAGCGGCTAAACCAGAAATTGCCGATTACCCGTTTACAACCCTTGTCCCCAATTTGGGGGTCGTAGCCTATAGAGATTATAAGTCATTTGTAATGGCTGATATTCCGGGTATCATTGAAGGTGCTTCTCAAGGGAAAGGACTGGGACTACGGTTTCTGCGTCATATTGAGCGGAATTCGATACTTCTGTTCTTAATTCCGTCTAATACTGAAGATGTTCGTCAGGAGTACAATACACTATTGAATGAACTGCGCGAGTTTAATCCTGAATTGATGGATAAAACTCGGATTCTGGCCATCACCAAAACCGATTTGGTTGATGATGAAGCACTGGAAAGAATCAAAAACAATGTTCCTAAAAAAGTCCCTGTAGCTTATATATCCTCGGTTAGTCAACGAGGCTTAAATGAATTAAAAGATCTTATTTGGCACAATCTGACGACTGTTGAACCAGTCTGATACTCCATGATCGGCCTATCTGTACCCATCGGTTTGGCTGGTTTTCAATTATTATGAACTCTTTTCTTAAGATTTGTGGTACGGCGTTTCTGCTGTTTATATCTTTTGGAATAAACGCACAAATTCAGGTTTCATTTCCCACAACCCGAGCCGTTCTTCAGCGAAATAATTCAAATCAGGCAACTATCCGAATTACAGGCTACTATACGTCGGTGGTCACACGCATTGAAGCCCGCTTACAGGCAAGAGATGGACAGGGTACATCAACAGATTGGCAGGCAATCCAGACCGCGCCATCAGGGGGCGTATTTACTGGTGATTTAACAGGAACCGGTGGCTGGTACAATCTTGATGTTCGAGGGATGAATGGAGACCAACAGGTAGGAAATATAACTACCGTTGAACGGGTTGGCATTGGAGAAGTGTTTATTGTATCGGGTCAGTCCAATGCGCAAGGTGTTCACCAAGAAGCGCCTGATCCGCAAAATGATCGAGTAAACTGCGTAAATTATCTGTATCCGAGAGACGGCTTTCCTAATGACCCACCAACACCAGTTTTTACGCAATTAGTTAATACATCTGGATTTACGATTGCTCCTCTAGGAGTTGGTAGTTGGTGTTGGGGTTTATTAGGTGATTTGTTAGTAAAGCGTCTGGGTGTCCCTGTCCTATTTTTTAATAGTGCCTTTACGGGTACAGCCGTTAGAAACTGGCGCGAAAGTGCACCGGATGGCGGAACAGCTTATGGCCTTTATAATGGG
This sequence comes from Spirosoma litoris, assembly GCF_054776755.1. NCBI lineage: Bacteria > Pseudomonadati > Bacteroidota > Cytophagia > Cytophagales > Cytophagaceae > Spirosoma > Spirosoma litoris. The sequence continues at coordinate 135,975 of NZ_BAAHBI010000070.1, forward strand.
GATGCCTATCCCCCACGACAACCTTATATTAACCTTAAAATTGCACTTCAATTTTACGCAAATATGTTAGGTGTGCGGGCTGTACTATGGCATCAGGGAGAGACCGATAACATTTTCAGCACTTCCACCAGTTCCTACGTGAATGATTTGAAATTTGTTATTAATCAGGCTCGCCAGGATTACAACAGAAATATGGCCTGGGTGGTAGCCCGTGTTAGTTACGGCGATATGATTGGTGTAAATCCATCAATTATTGCAGCACAGAATCAGGTTATTAGTTCAACATCAAATGTATATGCAGGCCCTAATACGGATGTCATTCAGGTACCGCGCAAACGTGATCCGCTTAACGATTCACAAGGACTACATTTCGATTATAATGGGCTTGTCGATGTTGCTAATGCCTGGAATGCAAGCTTAACTGACTCGTTTTTTCAGAGTGCGACGCCTGTTAGCCCGGCGTTAGCGCCTACGGTATCAGTGGCCTGTGCGGGTAATAATACCTTAAAATTGACTGTTAATGGTAACTATCCAACAGTGCAGTGGGAGTCAGGAGAATCCGGCAATACAATTACAAAAGGAGCAGGTACATACAGAGCTAAAATTAAAGACAATCTGGGGAATACATTCTTCTCGGGGCAAATACATGTATCGGATGCTCCAGTAGCTTCAGTTGTCGACAATCGTTTACCGTCGGTATGTATTGGCAGTAGTTTAGCGTTAACCAGTAGTTATGATAATGTAACCTGGTTAAATCAGTCAACCAATGCAACTGTTGCTACAACACGAACTCTCTCTACCACTTCAGCGGGCAATTATTACGTCCGTTACCGAGATGTTAGTGGTTGCGACTTTACCTCTAATGTCCTTAACGTAACCGTAAACCCTCTTCCTGCTACGCCTACAATTACAAATGACAAATCCACTACCTTTTGCTTTGGCGATAATACAGCATTACGGGCTAGTAGTGATAATGTTCAGTATAATTGGAGTGATGGTCAAAAAAATAAAGTCGTCAATATTGGCTCATCAGGTTCTTATTTTCTGACGGTAACTGACCAGAATGGCTGTACGTCGGCAACGTCAAATACGATTATAGTAACCGCAAATCCTGTTCCTGCAAAACCTGTTGTTTCAACCAATGGACCAACGACCTTTTGCGCCGATCGTACAATCACCTTAACGGCTCCACAAGAAACGGCTTATCAATGGACGAATGGCCAGACAACTCAAAGCATTACATTAAATCAATCAGGTACTTTCTCTGTCCGTACCCGGAACCAATATGGCTGTACATCCGAACAATCTGATGTCCTGACGATCAAAGTCAATCCTTTACCAGCCATACCGTCTATCTCTGCAATCGGAGCGACTACCTTTTGCGATGGAAATCAGGTGTCTTTAGTCGCCGACAGCCAATATGATGTAGTCTGGTCAAGTGGACAGGCTAATAAAGCTATTACCACTGGCACATCAGGTAATTATGCAGCACAGGCCGTTGATGCTAATGGTTGCTTATCGCCCTATTCCTCCACGATTACGGTAAAGGTCAATCCATTACCAGCCACTCCTACCATTTTAGCGAGTCCATCGCCTATCATTTGCGAAGGTGACCAGGTTACATTACAGGTGGATGGATCCTACACCGTAATTTGGAGTACTGGTGAGGCTACGTCAAAAATTGTAACGGATAAAGCCGGGGTTTATTCGGCCAAAGTGCAGGATAGCAACGGCTGTATATCGGCACAGGCTGGCTCAATAACGGTTGAGTTAAGGCCACTCCCAGTCCCTCCAACAGTTAATATTGTTGGTACTTATACGCTGGAGGCTGTTAGCTCATCCAATGGAACACTATTTCGCTGGCTACGTGACAATAACTTACTGACTACTCAAACAGCAACAATTAAAGCGAATCAATCGGGTAATTACACAGCCCGTTCTTCCGCTGTTTATTCCCAAACGCTAGTCTGTTATTCACTTCCATCATCTCCAATTTCGTTTTCTATTGATGCGAACAATAAAGGATTAAGTGTTTATCCAAACCCAAATCCCGATAAAGTTCTAACCATTGAGACCTTAGAGAATCTAACAAACGCTACGGTTACAGTTTATACGCTTACAGGTCAACAGGTTCTATCAACCAATGTTCCCTCCTTTGTAGATCGGCAACGGCTTACCTTAACAGGCATGCCGTCAGGCTCTTATATTTTACGCGTTCAGGCTTCTGACTTTGATGTTTCCAAGCGAATTATCCTTGGATTGTAATATTAATGCTGTCATGACCGTTCAATCATAGAAAGTAGCCTTAAATTTGCATTTTACCGGGAAGGCCTTCTGGTAAATAAAGTGTGCGCAACTTTAGAGCGGTCTGATTTTTGCATCATCTATTGATTGACCTATAGTGCACACGAATCAACCTTTTAGGCATAGAACGGGCTATTGATAGATATCAAATGAACAAAATTTATTTTTCAGTATATCTGGTACTGTTAGTACTGACTATACTAAGCCTGGAGGTAACAGCCCAGACTAACAGTCAAGTGCTAAAAATTACCTATCCAGAGAGTAGGGCTGTATTTCAACGTGAAAACGATAACACGAGTACCATCTATTTGTCGGGTAGCCTTTATCAACCCGTCGATAGTATTCAAGCTCGTGTACAGGCTGAAGAAACTGGCCAAGGCTTAAATACTGATTGGGCTACGATTCAACGAAATCCACAGGGCGGCTTTTTTCAAGGCTCCATACGGGCCAAAGGAGGTTGGTATCGCTTAGAAGTCCAAGCCTTCGTGAAGGGAGTAATTGTTAGCTCTGACGTTGTTCGTAAAGTTGGCATTGGTGAAGTGTTCATTATAACGGGCCAATCAAATGCGCAGGGCTTTCAAGACTATGGGGCTTTGGGTGCCGGCGACGATCGGGTTAATTGCATAACCTATAATAATATTACCACAAATTCGCTGGCAGATCCGCCAACTCCATCTTTCCAACAACTTAGTGCCACGTCAATTATTGGCCCAAGAGGTCAAAGTGCCTGGTGTTGGGGGGCCTTGGGTGATCTGATTGTAAAGCAATATGGTGTTCCTGTTCTATTTATTAATACTGCTTGGGCCGGAACAGTGATTAAAAACTGGCATGATAGCGCTGATGGTATACAGGCTAAAAACATTTTTGCCCTCGGCACTCCGGATGAAAATTATCCAACAGGCATGCCCTATGCCAATTTAGTTATTGCACTACGCTATTATTGCTCTCTTCAGGGCTTGCGTGCTGTTTTGTGGCAACAAGGTGAAACCGATAATGTTCCGCTACATTCTACCCGAAAAGACTATTCAGATAATATGCAATATATTATCAACAAAACACGGGCTGATACAGAGCGTTATCCGGCCTGGGTTCTGGCAAGATCATCTTATAATGACGGCCAGGTAAGCCAGGATATTATTCAGGCACAGAACGATGTTATTAATACGTACAATAACAACGTTTTTGCGGGTCCTTTTACGGACAATATTCAAATTCCTCGCTTTGACGCTGTTCACTTTGGCAACCGTCCGACCAATAATCCCGGTGATAAAGGGCTTAATGATTTGGCACAAGCCTGGTTTTCCAGCCTTAACTCCGTCTTTTTTGCCAGCTCCAGGCCATTACCTCCCCTACCACAACCAGCTATTGCCGTTACCTGTGGCACTACAAACGGTAATCTAACACTTAGTTTGCCTAATTCATATAAATCTTACACCTGGAATTCTGGCCAATCGACACAAACGATTACTGTTAATCAACCAGGCGTTTACCGGGCGGTGTTAAAAGATAAGGTAGGCAATACTTATTTATCGCCCGCTATTGATGTACAAACTCCAATTGTACCAGCTACGCCAACCATCTCGCTTGCCAGTAAACCGGGGGTGGTTGCTGATAATCAACAGCAGGTATGCGCTGATTCAACGTTGTCGCTCATCGCGAATACCTCAGCGAACAGTACAGGTCTGTGGAGCTTTAGCACAACTACTACAATAAGTAAAACAATTGCCCTAAATAAAAGTGGCAATTACACGCTTCAGGCAATTAACGTATATGGTTGTAAATCATCTCAACCAGCTACTATTACACTGACGGTACGACCTAAAGTCCCAACACCTACTATTGAGCAAGTTGGTGCTTATAGTTTGCAAGCGGTATTACCTACTCCTTCTGGAGGACAGGTTGATCTATTTGATTGGCAACGCGCTGGCGGAGAGATACTTCCACAAACCAGTGCTGTTGTAAAAGTTGTTGTATCGGCTAATTATTCGGCTCGTACGAAAACAACCTTCGCGCTTTCCAGTAACAATACGATAACCTGTTACTCCGATTATAGCGCGCCCAAAGCATTTACGTTCGACCAGTCAAACGGAGGTTTAAGCATTTATCCGAATCCATCAACCACGGGGACAATCACCGTTGAAACCATCGAGAATTTGAAGAATGCTGATATCGATGTATTCTCATTGAGTGGACAAAAACTTTTCTCAACCCAGGTTCCTATTCTGGACGAACGTAAAGCGATTGATCTAACTGGATTAGCGCAGGGAGTTTACCTAGTCAGAGTACGCTCGGCAGGCTTTGATATATCCAGACGTATCATTATCAATCGATAAGCACTTTTACTTGCTTTATAGTTAAAGCCTCTCCTAATCGGGAGGCTTTAACTATTTTCTAATAGTTGAGTCTCCGCGTCAGGCATTGGTAAAACAAGCCATTGTTGTATATTTGACACATATTTGGTGTAGCGTAACATAGACTTTCTATCGTGTGTCTATCTGTTTTATCGCTACATTTGCGCAGGTCTTCTCAACTCTTTAGTATGAACACAACCTATGTTCCGGCCGATTACCTGCCGGTGCTTATCCAGCTTGGTTTAGCTCTTGGTTTCATCGTAACAACAATGGTTGCTACTCATGCCCTTGGCCCAAAGCGCCACAGTCAAAAAAAGGATGATCCATTCGAGTGCGGTATTCCTGTTCAGGGCGATGCTCGTACCCCAATTTCCATCAAATATTTCCTCATTGCTATTCTGTTCGTTCTCTTTGATGTGGAAGTAATCTTTTTATATCCCTGGGCCGTTAATTTTAAAGGCTTAGGCATGGCAGGCTTTATTGAGATGGTGCTGTTTATGGGCCTACTTCTGGCGGGCTTTTATTACATTATCCGCAAGGGCGTTCTCAAATGGGAATAAGGCCTGATAAATGAATTTTAGAACATATTTATTCGTTGTTATACTAACTAACTACAACCGCTACGGCGGACCGTGTTTTTTATGGCAGCAGATATTAAGTTGGCCGAAGCCCCGGCAAGTTATGATGGTCCAGGTTTCTCGGCTACCTCATTCGATAAAATAATTGGTTTGGCTCGTGCTAACTCGCTCTGGCCACTTCCGTTTGCAACCTCATGTTGTGGTATTGAATTCATGTCAACCATGGCTTCTCACTACGATTTAGGTCGTTTTGGAGCGGAACGCCCTAGCTTTTCTCCTCGTCAGGCCGATATGCTGCTTGTAGCGGGTACGATTGCCAAAAAGATGGGTCCTATCGTAAAGCAGGTTTACCTACAAATGGCTGAGCCTCGCTGGGTTATTGCTATTGGCGCCTGTGCGTCGAGTGGTGGTATCTTCGATACGTACAGTGTGTTGCAGGGTATTGATCGCATTATTCCAGTCGACGTTTACGTGCCCGGTTGCCCACCACGCCCAGAACAGATTCTGGACGGCGTATTGCAAGTGCAGGAACTAGCCCGAAATGAATCGTTGCGCCGACGCAATACCGAAGAGTATCAACACTTACTGAATTCATATAGTATTCAATAAGTAACGGGTTCGTGAAAGACAACTGAACGATTGGTTAGTCTATCTCATTGAATTGCTTTTTCACTCATTCACCAATTGACAATGCTGACCAACGAAGAAGTTGCGCAGACAATTATCAACCAGTTTGGCGAAGCCGTTACGGATTTCGATGATCCGTATGACTTACTAACCTGCTCTACCAGTCGCGATCAGATCGTCCCCCTGATAACTTACCTGAAAGGTCATCAGACTTTCCAGTTTGGGTTTCTGACCGACATTACCGCAATTCACTATCCCGATTCAGTTGGCAAAGAGTTTTGTGTTGTCTACCACATTCATAGCCTAATCAATAATTTCCGGTTACGAATTAAGGTTTATTTGACAGCAGAAGATGTTCACATTCCAACAATGACCCCGCTTTTCGCCGGTGCGAACTGGATGGAACGTGAAACATTTGACCTGTTTGGTATTATCTTCGATGGTCATCCAGATCTGCGCCGGATCTTGAACATGGAAGAAATGGATTACTACCCAATGCGCAAAGAGTACCCACTCGAAGACGGCACACGGGAAGATAAAATTGATGCATTGTTTGGACGATAAACAATGAGTGAATGAGTGAATGAGTGAATGAGCGAAATCCATACGCCAGTTACTCTTTCACCCTTTCGCTCTTTCGCTCTTTTACTATGGTTTCTGAAGAACTCGATATAGCGAATAAAAATCTGCCTGCCGAGCAAGGTCCGGTTCAGTATGTTAATGAACTGACAACGCTTAACCTCGGTCCTACGCACCCTGCCACACATGGTATTTTCCAGAACGTCCTGCAAATGGATGGGGAGAAAATTGTATCGGGTGAGCAGACGATTGGGTATATCCACCGGGCATTTGAGAAAATTGCCGAACGTCGGCCATTCTACCAGATTACAACGCTTACCGACCGAATGAACTATTGTTCATCACCCATCAACAACATGGGTTGGCACATGACGGTCGAGAAGTTGTTGGGCATCGATATTCCTAAACGGGCGCAGTACATTCGTGTTATCCTGATGGAATTAGCCCGTCTGGCCGACCACCTTATTTGTAACGGGATTCTGGGTGTTGATACAGGGGCTTTTACGGGCTTTCTGTACATTTATCAGGAACGAGAAAATATATATGAAATCTACGAAGAAGTTTGTGGAGCCCGCTTAACCACCAATATGGGTCGTATTGGCGGGATGGAGCGTGACCTCTCTCCTACGGCCATTCGTAAGATCAAAGAGTTGCTGGTTCGTTTTCCTAAAGTGCTGACGGAGTTTGAAAACCTGTTCAATCGTAACCGGATCTTTATGGACCGGGTTATTGGTGTTGGCGGAATTTCGGCGGAACGGGCATTGAGTTATGGATTCACGGGACCAAACCTACGGGCTGCCGGTGTCGATTACGACGTCCGCGTGATGAATCCGTATTCGTCGTACCAGGATTTCGAATTCGACATTCCGGTTGGTCAAAGTGGCGACACTTACGACCGTTTCATGGTTCGGAACGAGGAGATGTGGCAGAGCTTACGCATTATTCAGCAGGCAATGGATAACCTTCCCGAAGGTCCTTACTATGCCGATGCGCCACAATATTACCTGCCTCCGAAACAGGAAGTTTATAAAAATATGGAAGCACTCATCTATCACTTCAAGATTGTGATGGGTGAAATTGACGCGCCGGTTGGCGAGGTTTATCACGCTGTCGAAGGCGGAAATGGTGAGCTAGGTTTTTATCTTATCAGCGATGGTGGTCGTGCTCCTTACCGACTACACTTCCGCCGTCCATGTTTTATTTATTATCAGGCATACCCAGAAATGTGCAAAGGGCTGACTTTGTCAGATGCCATTGTGATTATGAGTAGCATGAACGTAATTGCTGGCGAGCTGGATGCGTAATTACTAAGACAAAAAAATCATATGAAGACGATAGACTGGCAAGAAATGGTGGCTACGTCTCATTTAGACACTGTAATCGCAGTGCGTAAATTGCTTGAGCAGAAAGAGTATGAAGAAGCTCAGGAAGCATTGGACGAACTGCAAAATGCAATGGCTAACGCCGAACGAAGAGCTTTGAGCAGCCAGCTTACCCGGCTAATGATGCATATACTAAAGTGGCGTTATCAAGCCGATAAGCGGTCTACCAGTTGGGCACGGACAATATTAAGTGCTCGCCGGGAAATCCGTGATTTACGGAAGTATATGCCTTCGTTTACACGTGAATACATAGAAAATATTTGGGATGAAGCATTTGAGGATGCTATTGCTGACGCTAAAGCTGAGATGAATTTATCCCGAAAAGACAAGTTTGAACCAGCGTCATTAACTTGGGATGAAGTTTTTGACGATGAATACCTGCTGTAGATAATGACGACAGAGACAAATAATCCCTCCGTACAATTCACGCCTGAGCGGGTGGAAAAGGCAAAGGAAATCATTGCCCGCTACCCCGAAGGAAAACAAAAATCGGCCTTATTGCCCTTGCTTCATTTGTTGCAGGAGCAGGAAGGCTGGACGAGTCCTGAAGGTATGGATTACGTAGCCCGGATGCTCGACATCCAGCCTATTGAGGTATATGAAGTAGCGTCATTCTACACCATGTACCACTTAAATCCGGTTGGCAAGCACGTTATCGAATATTGTCGGACAGGTCCTTGCTGCCTAATGGGTGGAGAAGAAGTATACGCTCACCTAAAACAACGGCTTGGTATCGACACCGGCCAGACAACTGTAGATGGTCAGTTTACTCTTAAAGAAGTGGAATGTCTGGCAGCTTGTGGGATGGGCCCTGTCTTTCAGATTCGGGAAAAATATTATATGCACCTCACCAACGAGCGCGTGGACGAAATCATTGACGAACTGTCGAAATAACTACACATGGGAACAATCACCGAAATCGAATCGGCGGTGGCCAAGCTGTCAGAAAACGAATTAGCCGAATTCCGAAACTGGTTCGCAAACTATGATGCTGCTATTTGGGATAAACAGTTCGAGCAGGATGTGAAGTTAGGTAAGCTGGATGCATTGGCAAATAAAGCTGTTGCCGATTTTAAAGCGGGGAGAGTTCGGGAATTGTGAGACACTTTACAACCGATGATTTCTGGGATAGCTACAATGACTTACCTGTATCAATCCAGAAATTAGCTGACAAAAATTATGAATTGCTGAAACAGAATCCGAAACATCCATCGCTCTATTTTAAGCAGGTTAACCAGTATTGGTCGGTTCGGCAGGCAATACCGGGCAGTGGGTATTGAGACCGAAGAAGGAATTATCTGGTTCTGGATTGGTACACACACTGAATACGATAAATTGATTGGGTAAAAAAGTATGGCTATCAAGATTTTAACTGAACATATCAACGTTCCTGGTATCGAAACTTTCGACGTATACCGGAAGCAAGGTGGTTATACAGCTGTCGAAAAAGCGTTGAAGACGTTGACGCCTGAGTCTATTGTCGAAGAAGTAAAAAAAGCGGGTGTTCGGGGCCGAGGTGGTGCTGGTTTCCCAATGGGGATGAAATGGAGCTTTCTAGCGAAACCAGAAGGTATTCCCCGTTACCTCGTTTGTAATGCCGACGAATCGGAGCCGGGTACGTTCAAAGATCACTATTTAATGAAGAATATCCCTCACTTGCTTATTGAGGGAATGATTATTTCATCGTTTGCACTGGGCGCTAACAAGTCGTTCATCTACGTGCGCGGTGAATTGATGTACGTAATTCATATCCTCGAAAAAGCCATTGCTGAAGCAAAAGCAAAAGGCTTTTTGGGTAAAAATATTCTTGGCAGTGGCTACGATCTCGAACTGGTGGTACAACCCGGAGGAGGAGCGTACATCTGTGGTGAAGAAACGGCGTTGCTCGAGTCACTGGAAGGTAAGCGTGGTAACCCACGGAATAAGCCGCCATTTCCAGCCGTAAAAGGCTTATATCAGTCTCCAACTGTTGTTAATAACGTTGAATCCATTGCCACAACCCCGTGGATTATCAACCATGGTGGAGAAGCATACGCAGGTATTGGTATAGGTCGCAGCACAGGAACAAAACTGATTTCGGCTTCAGGTCATATCAACAAACCTGGTGTTTATGAAATAGAACTAGGCGTTCCGGTCGAAGATTTCATTTATGCTGATGAATGGTGCGGTGGTATTCGTCCGGGCCATAAATTCAAAGCCTTGGTAGCGGGTGGATCGTCGGTTCCCATTTTACCGGCCAACTTAGCCTTGACACTGGCGAATGGCGAAAAGCGTTTGATGTCCTACGAGTCACTCTCAGATGGTGGTTTCGCTACAGGTACGATGCTCGGCTCCGGTGGTTTTATCCTCTTTGACGAAACATCCTGTATTGTTCGAAATACCTGGAATTTCTCTCGTTTCTATCATCACGAATCCTGTGGCCAATGTAGCCCCTGTCGGGAAGGAACAGGTTGGATGGAGAAAGTTCTGCACCGGATCGAATACGGTCACGGTCATCAGCAGGATATCGACCTTCTTGTTGACGTATCCAAAAAGATTGAAGGAAATACAATTTGCCCGCTTGGCGATGCGGCTGCCTGGCCCGTTGCCAGCGCCATTCGACATTTTCGGGATGAATTCCAGTGGCATATCGATCACCCATCCGAAGCCACGCAACCAGGAGCGGTTTATCGGGGCGAAATGGCATTGGTGTAATGTAACGCGGCTGGAAAGCCGCGCAACTACTTAATTGAATCGCGGCTTTCCAGCCGCGTTACTGATATGGAAGACGTAAAGCCGCAATTACTAAAAGTCACAATTGACGGAATAGAAGTTGAAGTTGAGCCCGGTACGACCATTTTGCAGGCCGCCCGTAAAATTGGTCCGGCAGTAGCTCCTCCGGCCATGTGCTACTATCAACCCTTAAAAGGCAGTGGCGGCAAATGCCGGGCCTGTCTGGTACGAGTGGCCGCAGGTTCAGCAAAAGACCCCCGCCCGATGCCTAAACTGGTAGCTTCCTGTCTGACAGCTGTGCAGGATGGTATGGTGGTTGAGAATGAAACCAGTCCGCAGGTAATTGATGCCCGGAATGGTGTTGTTGAGTTCCTGTTACTGAATCACCCACTCGATTGCCCTGTTTGTGATCAGGCCGGTGAATGTGATCTGCAAAATTTTGCCTTCGATCACGGCAAATCGACAACTCGCTACGAGGAAGACCGCCGGACATTCGAGAAGAAGGACATTGGCCCATACATCCAGTTGCACATGACGCGCTGCATACTCTGCTACCGTTGTGTGTACACTGCCGACCAAATCACGAACAAGCGTGTTCATGGTGTATTAGGCCGGGGCGATGCGTCTGAAATTGGGACTTACATCGAAAAAGCAATCGACAACGATTTCTCAGGTAACGTTATCGACGTATGTCCAGTGGGTGCTTTAACGGACAAAACTTATCGGTTTAAAAACCGGGTTTGGTTTTCGAAACCTGTTGATGCGCACCGTGATTGTCCAACCTGCTCGGGTAAAGTTACGCTCTGGTACCGAGGTGACGATGTGATCCGAGTAACCGCTCGCAAAAATGAGTGGGGCGAAGTATTGGATTTTATCTGCAACACCTGCCGATTCGACAAAAAGAAGACCAGCGATTGGACGATCGAAGGCCCAACGAAGATCTCACGGAGTTCTGTGATTTCGGCGAATAAATACCGCGCTGATACGATCAAACCAAGCTTTGGCCAGCGCTTAGCTGCTGCTGAATACAAGACCATTCATGATGAACGGGATACGTCGCAACTGGACATTAAGCAATTAGCGCCAGAACGTTTTGCGAAAGTATTACCCTCAGCAATGGAGCCAGAACCTTGATAAGTTAATCAGGTATATAGTTTTAGGTTTCGGTTTACGGTTGGCTGACGCGAGAGCAATTATGCGTCAGCCAACCGTAAACCTCAAACCGAAAACCGAAAACTTAAAAAAAATGGACTTAACCGTATTACTCGTTAAAGGATTAATTATCCTTATCATTTTCGCGATAACGCTGGGTATTGCCGCCTACTCTACCTATGGAGAACGGAAGGTGGCTGCTTTTTTGCAGGATCGCATTGGTCCGAACCGAGCTGGTCCCTGGGGCTTATTGCAGCCTCTGGCCGATGGCGGCAAAATGTTCTTTAAGGAAGATTTTATCCCCGCTCAAGCCAGTAAATGGCTCTTTATTCTAGGACCATGCTTAGCTATGTTGACCGCTCTGATGTCGAGCGCCGTCATTCCTTTTGGGGATACCATTAAATTTGGCAACTACGCTATCCCAATTCAGGCTATCGAAATCAACATCGGCGTATTGTACATCTTCGGCGTTGTTTCGTTGGGTGTATATGGCATTATGGTCGGTGGCTGGGCCTCTAACAACAAGTTTTCCTTGTTGGGAGCGATTCGGGCTGCATCGCAGAACATCAGCTACGAAATCGCGTTGGGATTATCGTTGATTGCCATTCTGATGATGAGCGGTTCGCTGTCATTGACAACGATTATCAATGAGCAAGCTACTTTCTTTGAGTGGAATATTTTCACGCAGCCCCTGGGCTTTGTTATTTTCCTGACCTGTGCGTTTGCCGAGTGTAACCGTACTCCTTTCGATTTGCCAGAGTGCGAAACGGAGCTTGTTGGTGGTTACCACACCGAATACAGTTCCATGAAATTGGGCTTCTATTTATTCGCTGAGTATATCAACATGTTTGTTTCATCGGCATTTATTTCAGCTCTGTATTTTGGCGGTTTCCACTACCCATTTATGAACGAAATTGGTCAGGCACTCGAAAAATCGTTGGGTGCTATAACCGGTCATAATGTGGCAACAGCCATTGGCGTGGCCGTTTACTTTGGCAAGATTTTGTTCTTCATTTTCTTCTTTATGTGGGTTCGCTGGACAGTTCCACGTTTCCGCTATGATCAGCTGATGAACTTGGGCTGGAAAACGTTTATCCCATTAGCTATTCTTAATGTGGTAATAACCGGTGCTGGTTTGCTTTATAATTTTAAATACGCAACCTGGTTGATTGCCATCGTAATGATCGTACTGGCAGTTTCATCCATGTCTCGCGCACCCAAACGGGAAATTATACCACAAAGGGGTTAATCGGTTTATAGCTTGTAGTTCAACGTTTATTATAACTACAAACGCCTTACTATTATGCAATTAACAAACCGCTCTAAGCAGGTTAGCAATAAGGAAATGACGCTGGCAGAGAAAATGTATCTGCCTGCCGTTATTGGTGGTTTGGCCATCACAATCCGCCACTTTTTCCGCAAGAAGCCGACTATTCAATACCCAGAAGTAAAAAAATACCTGGGGCCAATTTACCGGGGCCATCACATTCTGAAACGGGATGAACAGGGCCGCGAGCGTTGTACAGCTTGTGGCCTGTGTGCAGTAGCTTGCCCAGCCGAAGCGATTTCGATGGTGGCGGCCGAACGCAAAAAAGGCGAAGAAGGCTTATATCGGGAAGAGAAATACGCAGCGGTATATGAAATCAACATGCTTCGCTGCATTTTCTGTGGTCTATGTGAAGAAGCTTGCCCAAAACAGGCCGTTTACTTGCGCCATGATCGTATGGTTCCGGTTTTCCAGGAGCGCGATGAGGTGATTTATGGTAAAGATCGTCTGGTCGAAAAAATGGACGATCGGTATATCCGCGCTAATAATTCTGAAGTAAAAGCTACGCCAACCGAACCCAGTCTAACGCGAGCTGCCACCTAGTAAAACTGTCACGCACTGTCAGGAACAGTCAACATTAGTCAGGTATTGCCAATAATGGGTACCTGACTAATGTTGCCAATTACTGACCACAATTGACAATTTCTGACCATTGATTATGACTGAGATACTTACCTTTTTTAAAACGCTTACGCCCACTGGCTATCTGTTTCTGCTACTAACAGCCCTGACTCTGTTTAGCGCTATTGGTGTTGTTACGGCGCGTAATCCGATTTATAGCGTTCTGGCTTTAATTGCGACCTTCTTTTGCCTATCTGGTCATTACATTCTTCTGAATGCTCAGTTTTTAGCGGCAGTCAATATTATCGTCTACGCAGGAGCGATTATGGTCTTATTCCTGTTCACGATCATGTTCCTCAATCTTCGGAAAGAAGACGAAGAATCGAAATCAAATCTGAGCAAGATAATATCTGTGGTAGCTGGCGGTGTCCTGATGGTTTTGCTTATTACCATTTTCCGGGCTAAAAGCGCACAGGTTGCTACGGTTAATGGGGTTACATTTAATGGTAAAACGGGATTGGTTGAGAACTTAGGAAAATTGTTGTACAGCGACTATATTTTACCATTTGAGCTGGCCTCTATCCTGTTTATTATTGCTATGGTTGGTGCAGTGATGCTCGGTAAACGCGAAGCAGGCGATCGTCATTTCTGACCGGGATTTGTCTGATTATTTTGACTGACTTTGATTAATAGCCGCTCCGTAAGCGGCTATTTTTATTTGTAGAGTATGAATAGGCTTTAAACACTTTAAACAACAAGTAACCATATCTACTTTCCAACTTTTTGTTAGCTGTATGATACGCCTATTACTGATTTTCGACCTACTAATTACAGGAGCAGCATTTGCTCAACAGCCAATGCTAGCTGACTCCATTTTAATAGAAGGGCATTATCGAACTTTTCATTTTCATAAACCTACGAAACCCAATGCGTCATTAATTTTTATTCTCCACGGCTCAGGAGGAAGAGGATTGGATGCGGTAAAAGGGGCCGAAAAGCTGGAAGAGAAATCAGAGAGTGAAAATCTACTTCTGGTTTATCCAGATGGTTATAAACGATTCTGGAATGAATGCCGCAAAACAGCAAACTCAGCAGCCAATAAAGAAGACATCAATGAAAATGCCTTCTTTGGCCAAATGATTAGCTACTTCGATCAGAAGTATGGCATCAATAAAAAGCAGGTTTTTGCTATTGGTACGTCAGGAGGTGGGCATATGGCCTACAAACTTGCTTTGACCATGCCCGAAAAATTTAGGGCGATAACAGCGCTCATCGCCAATCTTCCGGATACCAACAATCTGGATTGTCCCGAAAAACGAATGCCCATTCCGGTAATGATTGTCAATGGAACCGACGATACGGTTAATCCTTACAATGGTGGCGAGGTAATAACGATGAATATTAGTTTAGGCCTTGTTCGATCAACGGAACGGACGTTTCACTACTGGTCGGAGTTGGCTGGTTATAAAAAACCACCTGTAAAATCAGTCCTTCCAGACGTCGATCCGAATGATCATAAAACAATTGAGCGGTATACCTATAAAGAAAAAGGTAAACCAGAAATCACCTTATTAAAAGTAATTGGTGGTAAGCACGATTATCCAAATGACATCAACGTCTATCTGGAGGCATGGAGTTTTTTCAAACGGCAGCTAACTCTTTAGTGAAGCATTGCAGTTTCCGAAGAAAAATAGTATGCTTGCATAATAATTTACACTATTCCAGTAATTAAACCGTTCGAAAATCGGTTATCCTAGAAATTTCCTGCTTAACCAGTAAATAACATTGCATTTATGGACGCATACATTGTAGCCGGTTACCGTACTGCCGTGGGAAAAGCCCCACGTGGAGGTCTCCGCTTTACCCGCCCCGACGATATGGCGGCTGAAGTAATCAAGCATTTATTAAGCCAGGTACCTAATCTCGATCCAGCACGGGTTGAGGATCTTATTGTCGGGAATGCCGTACCCGAAGCTGAGCAGGGTATGCAAATTGCTCGGTATATTGCTCTCCTTTCGCTGCCTAAAAGCGTGCCTGGCATGACCATAAACCGCTATTGTGGCTCGGGATTAGAGGCAATCGCTATTGCATCAGCTAAAATACACGCAGGGCTGGCCGATTGCATTATTGCCGGAGGTACCGAATCAATGTCGCTGGTGCCTGTAATGGGTTGGAAAACAGCCCTAAACTACGAAATCGCCAAAGCACATCCAGATTATTATATTGGTATGGGGCTTACGGCTGAGCAGGTTGCCCAGCAATTCAAAATTAGCCGGGATGCCCAGGACGAGTTTGCGCTCGAATCGCATTTGAAAGCACTAGCTGCTCAGAAAGACGGCAAATTCACCGATGAGATTGTACCGATCAAGGTGAGCGAAACCTATTTTGATGCCGAAAGTAATAAGAAGAAAACACGTGAATGGACGGTCTCTCAAGATGAAGGTCCACGTAAAGACACGAGTGCCGAAGGGCTGGCTAAATTGAAGCCGGTATTTGCCGCTGGTGGTTCAGTTACAGCGGGCAACTCATCACAGACATCAGACGGAGCCGCTTTCGTCGTTGTAATGTCGGAGCGGCTGGTCAATGAACTGAATTTGCAACCCGTTGCTCGCATGGTCTCTTATGCCACGGCGGGAGTTGAGCCTAAAATCATGGGTATCGGACCGGTAGCCGCTATTCCGATTGCTCTTCAGAAAGCGGGTCTCAAACAAGATGACATTGATTTAATTGAATTAAACGAAGCCTTTGCCGCACAGTCATTGGCTGTCATTCAGGAATTAGGCCTCGATCGCAGCAAGATTAATCCGAACGGAGGTGCTATTGCCTTAGGTCATGCGCTTGGCTCAACAGGTGCTCGCTTATCGGTACAGCTACTGAACGAGATGCGTCGTCGCGATCAGAAATACGGCATGGTATCGGCATGTGTGGGCGGTGGCCAGGGTGTAGCCGGAATTTTTGAGCGGCTGAATTAATTATTTGAGAATCAAACTTTCTAGCAATAGAAACTGCCAGGTTATCTTCATGAGTTGAAGATAATCTGGCAGTCTAGTTTTCAGTCAGCTAATTCTGCTTGCGAGAGGATTACAAATTCATACCCCCTGATACTTCAATACGCTGCGCATTGATCCATTTCGCATCGTCGGTACATAAGAAAGCCACAACCCCACCAATATCATCGGGTTGCCCAACCCGACCAAGAGCAGTTACACTGGCAATGTGTTGGTTCACATGGGGATTATCCCGTACCACACCCCCACCAAAATCAGTTTCAATAGCCCCTGGCGCTACGATATTAACCGCAATCCCGCGCGAACCAAGCTCATTCGCCATGTATTTGGTTAACGTCTCGATGCCACCTTTCATGGACGCATAAGCAGCATAGCCAGGTGATGTGAAACGAGCCAGACCTGTCGAGAGGTTAATAATTCGACCACCATCGTTAATAAGGGGTAGTGCTTTTTGCGTCAAAAAGAACACGCCTTTGAAGTGGATATTCATCAGCAAATCAAACTGTTCTTCGGTTGTTTCAGCGAATGAAGCTCCGATGCCAATGCCTGCATTGTTGATTAAAAAATCAAAATGATCGGTTGAGAACGTATCGTTTAAAACAGCGCTGAGTTGGCTAAAAAATGCATCGAAACTTTTTGTGTCACCCGTATTAAGCTGTAACGCTGCTGCCTTTTGGCCTGCTTTCTCAATGTCAGCGACTACAGCAAGAGCTTCATCTTGTTTACTATTATAGGTCAGAATTACGTCGATACCTTTTTGAGCAAGGCTAAGAGCCATATTTTTACCCAATCCACGGCTACCGCCCGTGACTAAAGCGATTTTACTGTTGGTTGTCATTGTTCAATGTGTTAATTGATAAACTACGCTTGTTAGCATCCACAGAGACGATGAGAACACCAGGAATTGTCGAATTGCGTTGTTGCTCACTTCCATCTTCTGCTGAAATTTTGATGGAACAAAGGTAGATCAGCGGTCAGGGCGACCGTTTGCAAACATCAATCCAATAGTTGCAAAATTCAAATAAGGCACTTACCCACGAAAGGCTACCGGCGAAAGGGAGGTCTGTTTACGGAAAAAATTGGAGAAATGGGCTACTTCTTCAAAGCCCAGACTGTAAGCAATTTCAGAAATGTTCCAGTTGGTCTGTCTTAACAGAATTTTAGCCTCCTGAACAATCCGGCTGCTGATAATGTCGGTAGTGGTTTTACCTGTGTTTTCCTTTAATACCTTGTTGAGGTGATTAACATGAATGGCCAACCGTTCGGCATAATCTTTAGCCGTACGCAGGCTGAGTTTTTGATGGGGTGATTCAACCGGAAATTGCCTTTCCAGCAGCTCAATAAATAACGAGGATACACGGGCCGAAGCTGTATGAGTTGGGTATAAAGCCGTGGCAGGCTGTAGCTTCTGTCCGTAATGAATCAGTTCCAGTACATAATTCCGAATCAGGTCGTACTTGTAGGCGTAATTCGAGCCTAACTCCTTGTATATCTTCTTGAATATAAAATTAATCTCTTCGGTTTCTTCGTCCGAAAGCTGAAAGATAGGATAGCCACCGGATTGGAAAATGGGCAGCTCATCGACCACAACACCACTTTTCGCCTGCACTAAAAACTCATCGGTAAAGACGCAGAAATAACCCGCCTGTTCCGTATCCTGTGGCACATAATGATAAGGCACTTTGGGGGTTGCGAACAAAAGCGCATTTTTCTCAATATCAATCACCTTATCAGCGTACTCAGCTCTGTTCCGCCCCCGAATCAAACTTATTTTGTAATAGGCTCTTCGGTTGTAGGGCATAAATGGCTTACCCTTGTTCGCAGCCATCAAATCGGCAATACTGAATATGTTGAAGTGCCCAATTTCTTTATGTATACCATCCGGCAACAGAGAGCTTAAACTTCCACCTTCGGCAGGAGTAATTTCTTTATAAAACTCATCAAGTGAAATGACGCTCATGGCCTTATTTGTAAAATTCAAATGTAGGCATTTTTTAGAAGCCTACACCTCCTCTACAGAACTCGTATTACTCGCAGCTTTCAGAACAGAATCTAATACCCCAGGAAACTTCGCTTCCAGTTCATGCGACCGGAGCGAGGTCAAACTCTGCGTGCCTTCCGTTCGGATTTGAATAATACCAGCCTCACGCAATACCCGTAAGTGGTGCGACATGGTCGATTTGGCAACCGGCGTCGGAATGGCTCCACACGGTTGTTCACACGTTAGTTTAGCCAGACACTGAACAAAATTTAATCGAACCGGATCACTCAGCGCATGGAGTACGCAGGTTAAGCTAATCTGGTCAACGGTGGGGTGCTGATACTGTTTCATAAGCCATTTCCTCCTATTCTCTATCTACTGTAGGAAACAACGTAGCTACAGTAATTGCCACTACAACGATTGGGCAGCTCAAAAAAATTCATTGTTTTTTTAAACGAATGAAACCATCCGGCATACGCTCTTGTTCGACATCCATAAAACAATAAAGTTCGATAGTTATAGAACATTAAAACAATACAACCTCGTTCATTATGAAAACGCTAAATAATCGAACAAAATCGCTCATCGTCGGTATCGTAGCCTTCACGGTAGCCCTATTTTTCATCACACCAAAACTTTTCTCTAATAAACCAGAGTCATCTACTCATAAATCAGCTTCTGCCTCACCTGCCGAAACGAAAGTAGCTACCGACGTTTTTGTCGTAAAACGGGAAACCATTACCGACGAACTTCAGACTACGGGTACTATCGCGGCCAATCAGGAAGTGGATTTGGTCAGTGAAGTAGCCCGAAAACTCGTCCGGGCTTATGTTCGTGAAGGCAGCTATGTGGGGCAGGGAACGTTACTTTTTAAATTAGACGACGCCGACCTGCTGGCGAAAAAACAAAAAATAGCCCTTCAGGAAAAACTGGCGAAGCTCGACGAAAAACGATTCCGGGAATTACTCGCTACGGAAGCTGTCAATCAGCAGGAATACGATAAGATTTTAACCAATCTGAATGTACTACAGGCCGAGTTGGCGATGGTGGATGTCGATCTGGCTAAAACCGAAATTCGAGCGCCTTTTTCGGGTCGGCTGGGTCTAAAACGGGTTGATGTCGGTGCCTATGTAACGCCCGCTACAGTGCTCAGTTCGTTCGACGATTTAAGCCGGGTAGAAATCAACTTCACGATTCCTGAGAAATACGCGTCGGATGTTCGGGCTGGGCAACCCATTCGCTTTACGACTGAAAATAGTAGCCAGCAATTTGTAGGCAATGTTACCGCAACCGAACCGAAGCTGGAAGCAAACACGCGGAGTTTGGTAGTAAAAGCTGTTAGTGATAACAAGAATGGCAAACTTGTACCAGGTTCATCGGCTAAAATTGCCTTTGCGTTACACGTCGCTCAGGATGGTATTCTGATTCCGACCGAAGCCCTCATTCCTACTGCCAAAGGTTACTCCTTGTTCCGGCTGAACCAGGGCAAAGCAGAACGCCGGGACGTAAAAACAGGAAGCCGCACCAAAGGTACTGTTCAAATTTTGAGTGGCTTGTCCATCGGCGACACCGTTTTAACCACCAATTTACTTCGGCTCGATACGGGTGTACCCGTGGCCATTTCGTCTGTCAATTAAGCAGTTAGTGCATTCCGTATTGACATAAATTTTACCCAACATGAGCTTATCGGGAATTAGTATTCAGCGGCCAGTATTGGCCGGAGTACTTTCTGTATTGATTATACTTTTTGGTTTCGTGGGGCTTACCTATCTGGGAATTCGGGAATATCCCGTTACCGATTCACCCATCGTTACCGTTACAACAACCTATCCGGGTGCCAGCCCCGACGTTATTGCCTATCAGATCACGAAGCCACTGGAAGAAGCGATTGGCGAGGCTAATGGCATCCGAACAATCTCCTCGGTATCACGCGAAGCGGCCAGTGTTATTACGATTGAGTTTAATCTGGATGCTGATCTGGAAGCCGCAGCCAATGATGTACGGGACAAAGTAACGAAAGCCCGTCGGCTGCTTCCCGGCGATGTTGACCCACCTATTGTGGAGAAAGCAAACAGTGGCGACATCGTGATTTTTATGGCCGTAGAAAGCAAAACGCGTAGTATTCTGGAGGTTAGTAATATTGCTTCTACGGTCATTAAAGAGCGTATGCAGACTATTCCGGGTGTAAAACGAGTGGGGATTGCCGGGGAGAAAAAGTATGCCATGCGGCTCCGAATTGATCCGGCAAAACTGGCGGCCTATCAACTAACCCCATCCGATATTGAACAGGCGTTACGAAAAGAAAATGTGGATTTACCCTCCGGCCGGATCGAAGGCGACCGAAACGAACTGACTGTTCGCACCCTGGGCCGACTGACCAAAGAGGACGATTTCAATAACATGATCGTCAAGCAGGAAGGCAGTAGCATTATTCGATTTAAGGATATTGGTTATGCGGAATTAGGTGCCGAGAACGAACGTACCGCCATCCTGAACAGCCTGAAAGGAAACTCCCCGACAATAGGTGTCTTTGTTGAACCGCAGCGGGGAGCCAATGCCGTAGCCATCGCCGACGAATTTTACCGTCGCTTGAAAGAATTGCGAAAAGAAATTCCCGCTGATTATCAATTAACTATCGGCAAGGACTTCACCGAACCCATACGCGACTCAATCTCCGAAGTAGAAGAAACACTCTTCATCGCCTTTGGGCTGGTTATCCTGATTTTGTTCCTGTTCCTCCGCGACTGGCGTTCGACGATTATTCCGGTTGTGGCTATTCCCGTTTCTATTGTGTCGGCCTTTTTCATCATGTACGTGGCTGGCTATTCTATCAACATTCTAACCCTGTTAGCCTTGGTATTGGCGATTGGGCTGGTTGTCGATGATGCCATTGTTGTGCTGGAAAACATCTATGCGAAAGTGGAAGAAGGTATGTCGCCTTTGCAGGCTGCGTTCAAAGGTTCGTCGGAAATCTATTTTGCCGTTATCTCAACGACCATTACGCTAGCCGCCGTTTTCCTGCCGATTTTATTTTTACCAGGGATTACGGGTAAGCTTTTCCAGGAGTTTGCAGTAGTCGTAGCCGGGTCGGTAATTGTGTCGGCATTTGTGGCCTTGACACTGTCGCCCATGATGAGCGCATATTTGCTTAAGCGACACAACAAACCTAATTGGCTCTATCGCACCACTGAGCCATATTTTGTAGCCTTAAACCAGGGTTACGAAAAGTCGCTGAGCTGGTTTCTGCGCTTTCGCTGGGTAGCCTTCCCAACGTTAATCGGTACGTTCGGGTTGATCTATTTCATTGGGAAGCAACTGCCTTCTGAATTGGCTCCGCTGGAAGATCGCTCGCAGATCAGTCTAGCCGTTGTTGCACCCGAAGGGTCGTCGTATGAGTATACAGAGAAATATATGAACGAGATTGCCAAATTCTCGGTCGACTCGACGCAGGGCTTATTTCAGACCTATTCCATTCTGGCGCTCACCTTTGGGCCACCCGCTCCGGTCAACATTGCCATCCAAAATACCTTTCTCAAAAAAGCAGACGAGCGGACAACCACACAGGCCGATGTGTTCGCTACCTATTCCCGAAATGCCCAGAATTTCAGGGGCGTGATGGTGTTTCCGGTTCAGCCGCCAACCATTGGCAGTCGGTTTGGGCAGGCCCAACCTGTTCAGTTTGTATTGCAGGGCACCAATCTGGCCGCTATCACGGATGTATTACCGAAGTTTTTGGAAGAAGCTCGAAAAAGCCCAATTCTTGTCTTTACCGACTCCGATCTAAAGGTCAACAAACCTGAACTTATCCTTCAGATTAATCGGGATAAAGCAGCCGAATTGGGAATATCCGTCGCCGAAATCGCCCGAGGATTACAGTTAGCCTTGAGTGGTCAGCGGTATGGCTACTTTATTTTCAACGACCGCCAATATGAGGTCATCGGTCAGCTCCAACGGCAGGATCGCGACACACCCTACGACCTCAAGTCCATGTACGTGCGCACCCGAACGGGCGATGTTGTTTCACTCGACAATCTGGTTTCGTTCAAGGAAAGCATCAGTCCTGCCGCCATCTATCGCTATGATCAGGCTATTTCAGCAACTGTTTCGGCGGGTCTGGTACCGGGGAAAACCATTGGCGATGGCGTTGCCGAAATGAATCGGATTGCCCAGAAAGTTTTACCACCCACGATCAAAACGTCACTGGCGGGCGAATCGCGCGACTTTGCCGAAAGCTCATCGAGCTTACTGTATGCGTTCGTCTTTGCGTTAATCCTGATCTATTTGATTCTGGCGGCCCAGTTTGAAAGCCTGATCGATCCGTTTATTATCCTGCTCACAGTTCCTATGGCCATGACGGGGGCGCTTCTCAGCCTGTGGCTTTTCGGTCAAACGCTCAACATTTTTAGTCAGATCGGCATCATTACGCTGATCGGTCTGATTACCAAAAACGGTATTCTGATTGTCGAATTTGCCAACCAAAGCAAGGAAGCCGGGATGAGTACACTGGAAGCCGCCAAACTAGCCGCATCCTCACGTTTTCGGCCTATTCTGATGACGAGCCTGGCAATGATTTTTGGCACAATCCCAATTGCTCTCACCGAAAACAGCCGGAATTCGCTCGGTACTGTAATCGTTGGTGGACTCCTGTTCGCGGGATTGCTAACCCTTTACATTATCCCGGCGGTGTATTCTTATTTTTCCAGAACGCCAAAGCACAAGCCAGAAGAAGAGGAGTTGGCCATTGAACACGCCGAAGTTGGCTAGGTTCCTTTTTTGTGTGACCCCGACGGGGTCACACAAAAACTTACCCATGCTGCGCCAACATTATTTTTTCTAACATCAAATCATGAGACACACGAATTATATCGTCGTCCTATTTTTGGCTACCCTACATCTGACCGTGAGTCAGATAGCATTGGCCCAGGTACGACAATTAACAATGGATGATGCCGTCAAGATCGCACTTGATAAAAATCGGGACTTACAGGTCGCTACGCTGGAGACATCAAAATCGGCTCAGAAAGTAGTCGAAGCGCGGGGCTATGCTTTACCAACTGTTGCGGCTTCGGCGCAGTACTTATATTACTTCAATAAACAGGTTTCATTCCTGCCCGGCAGCTTTGTCGGCCTGGGTGATGATCAGGTAGCAACCTTCCGGGTTGGCGGATCGAATGCACTACTGGGTGGCATTGCGGTATCGCATCCACTTTTTCAGGCTAGTGTTCGATCGGGGATTCGAGCTGCGCAACTAGATGAATCAGCAACTACAGAAGCGTTGACTACAGTTCGGGCTAATGTCGTTACGGAGGTCAAAAAGGCTTATTTGGACGTATTGATTACGCAGGAACAACTTCGCTTACAGCAACAGAGCATTGCTCGAAACGAACAGGCGCTAAAAGACTCCCGTTCATTATTAGCGCAGGGAAAAGCCTCGCGCGTCGATACGCTACGAGCCTTCGTTACCGTCGAGAATTTGCGACCAACGCTCATTCAATTGACGAATCGGATCGGTATCACAAAAACGATTCTGAAGCAGACGATGGGACTGGATGAGCAGGAAGTTATTGAACTTCAGGATTCGCTACGTTATAACGAAATCTCATTTGTATCGCCCGGAACGGACGTTTTTCTCGATGCCGTGCAAGCACGTCCTGAGGTGCGTCGGCTGGAATTATTGGAAAAACTGAATCAGGAACGAATTGTGCAACAGGTCGCCGAAAAACAGCCGAAATTATCGGCAATTGGTTTGGCACAAACGCAATCGCAAGCCAATAACTTTCAGTTTGGCGATTATAAATGGCCCGTGAGTTCGTACATAGGGCTACAAGTCAACGTCCCGATTTTCACCGGTTTCCGAACCAATTCGCGTATTCAGCAGGCACAACTGACCCGCCAGCAAAGCAACACACAACTGGCGAACCTTAAAGAGATTGTACGGGCTGAGGTAAAAATTGGCTTGGCCAATGTTGAGGAAGCACGTCTTCGAATTCAGACGCAGCAGCAAACCATTTCGGTTGCAGAACTAGGCTACCGCATCACGCGCGACCGCTGGAAACAGGGCATCGCTTCCCGGCTAGATATGTCGGATGCCGAGCTTTCTCTGACGCAAGCCAAATCGAATTACTTACAGGCGGTTTATGATTACCTCACGGCAACGGTTAATCTGGACAAAGTATTAGGGAAAATCAGGTAACCTCCCTGAAAAAGCTAAAAGAGGTCAGGTACCAGATGGCCTGCCAATTACCTTACTTGCAACCCCTAAACTTACCGATTAGTGCGTTAAATCAATCATTAGAAAAATCTTATTAGTATGCTTGCATACTAATTTTGAAATGATTTTCTTTGTCGTATAATTAGTATGCAAGCATAATAAACTGACTGCAACATGATTGCGACAGAGCCTAAAGCCTCCATCAAAGGTGGTGAGTTTTTGATCAAAGAAACCGAAGCCGCCCAGGTCTTTATTCCTGAAGAATTTACTGAAGAGCAACTGATGATTGCGGCCACCTGCCGTGAGTTTCTGGAGCGGGAGATCTGGCCACGTCTGAACGAGATTGACAACGCCAAGTCGCCAGAGCTGATTTCGTCGCTGATGGACAAAGCCGGTGAGTTGGGCATTCTTGGTACCTCGGTGCCTGAGCAGTACGGTGGTTTTGGTACCAATTTCAATACCTCGATGCTGGTTGCCGAAGTAACCGGCGCTGGTCACTCGTTCTCGGTGGCGCTGTCGGCGCATACGGGTATCGGCACATTGCCCATTGTTTATTACGGCAACGACGATCAGAAATCGAAATACTTACCCCAGCTGGCCAGTGGCGAATGGAAAGCTGCCTACTGCTTAACGGAACCAGATTCTGGCTCGGATGCTAACTCCGGCAAAACAAAAGCTGTTCTTTCGGAAGATGGTAAACACTACATTCTGAACGGTCAGAAAATGTGGATTACCAACGGTGGCTTTGCCGATGTATATATCGTATTCGCTAAGATTGACGAGAATGGACAGACAGATAAAAATCTGACGGCATTCATTGTTGAGCGGACGTACGAAGGCATCACTATGAACGAGCCGGAGCACAAGATGGGCATCAAAGGCTCCGATACACGTCAGATTTTCTTCAACGATGTAAAAGTGCCGGTCGAGAACATGCTGTCGGAACGCGGCAACGGGTTTAAGATTGCCGTAAACATCCTGAACATCGGTCGGATCAAGTTAGGCATTGCCGCCATTGGTGGGTCGAAAGAAGTGCTTAACAACGCCATTCGCTATGCGAATGAGCGGAAACAGTTCAAAACGGCCATCTCTCAGTTTGGCGCTATCAAACACAAACTGGCCGAAATGGCCCTGAAAATATATGCCTCCGAAACAGCTTCGTATCGGGCTGGCCAGAACATCGACGATCTGATCGAAGACTTTAAAGGGCAGGGTATGGAAGACGGCCAGGCGAAATTAAAAGCCCTGGAGCAGTTTGCCATCGAATGCGCCATCATGAAAGTTCACGGATCGGAAGTACTGGATTACGTGGTTGATGAAGGCGTTCAGGTATACGGTGGCATGGGTTACTCAGCCGACGCGCCCATGGATCGTTCCTACCGCGATGCTCGGATCAATCGGATTTTCGAAGGCACCAACGAAATCAACCGCATGCTCATCGTCGACATGATGCTGAAGCGGGCCATGAAGGGCGAACTCGACCTGATGAGTCCGGCCATGGCCGTTGCCAAAGAAATCATGTCAATTCCCGATTTCGGTTCGGATGAGGAAGAAGGCTTGTTCATTGCCGAGAAGAAAGTCTTGAAGAACCTGAAAAAAGCGGCTCTGATGGTAGCTGGTGCTGCGGTTCAGAAGTTCATGATGACGCTCTCGAACGAACAGGAAATTCTGATGAACGTGGCCGATATGGCGATAGAAGTATATGCCGCAGAGTCAGTCTTATTACGCGTTGAAAAACTGATCAGCATCAAAGGCGAAGAAGCCGTTGCACTGCAAAAACAAATGGCTTTAGTGTATCTGCACGAAGCCGTTGAGAAGGTCAACAACGCAGGTCGGGCGGCTATCACATCCTTTGCCGAAGGCGACGAACTACGCGGCATGTTAATGGGCTTGAAGCGGTTCACCAAAATAGAACCAATGAACCTCAAAGATGCTCGTCGTCAGATTGCCGACGCCATGATTGCCGAGAACAAGTACATTTTCTAATCACAATCGACAGCTAAACTATAACGGGCTGACTCTGAAATAGAGTTGGCCCGTTTGCTTTATTGATATAATCAATCTATTCTCAATCTAACCCAGTCGACTGCTTCTTTCACTATCTTTGATCAAACTCATTACTGGAATAAGTACTGTACTGGCTATTATAATGCTTAACAAAGAGTCTCTAAACAACTTAGCGGGCGATATATGGAAAGGCGCAATTAAACTTCGGGGAAAGTTTAAACCGAAGGATTACGCGTCAGTAATTTTGCCAATGATTGTCATTCGGCGAATTGAATGCGTACTCGACGCAGGGCGCGAACGAATTGCTCGCGACATTGTTGAAAAAAAACTTAAGGCTGCTAAACCTGAACTTACCCCCGACGAACTTACTCAGAATCTTGATAAACGTTTTGAAGGATATGGCCCACGGGGTGAAGTCGATTTGACAGACTTAACGCTAACCTTCGATCAACTACGAGCAACGGTCAAATTAATCGAAAAAAAGCAGTTTAGTTTTTATAATGAAACGCACTGGACTATACGAGCCATTTTAAATAATAACCGCACACAGGCGGAAACGGCGTTCCGGGAGTATGTAGGCGGTTTTGCACCAGTGGTACAGCAAATAATCGACAAATTTGAGTTTAGAGCAGTAATCGGCAAAATGGTGCAGGCCAATCGGTTAGATAGCATCATGGAGTTGGTAAAAAACCTGAACCTCAGCCCTAGTTTGCTGTCGAATATCGAAATGGGCTACGTTTATGAAGAACTGCTTCAACGATTTTCACAGGACGACGCGAAGGATACAGGCGAGCATTTCACACCTCGTGAAGTGATACGCCTAATGGTTGAACTACTCGAAATCGACCTCAACGGTATACTCAACAACCACCGCTCTATATCAATATATGATCCTGCTTGTGGAACCGGTGGAATGCTTTCTGTAGCCAAAGAACACCTTATAGACCAGGTAAAAACGGAAGCTGAGGTGAAGCGCATACAAGACCATGTTTTGCTCTACGGTCAGGAACTACTCCCCCAAAACTATGCGGTCTGTTTAGCCGATATGTTATTAAAAGGTGAGTCTCTGACCATTGACACGACCAACATTCGGCAGCCTGTTAAGCAAATTACCAATGGCAACTCACTGATTGCCGAAGATGGCAAATCGCCTGAATTTGGCGACTTTCACCAGTACCATCGATTCGACTATATGCTATCGAATCCGCCTTTCGGCGTAAACTGGGGCGAGTATGGCCAATACGTTGAGAAACTGCAAAAGGACCGTTACAAACCTGGTTTACCTCGCGACAACGATGGTGCTCTGCTATTTCTGCTATCGATGATCGAGAAGATGAACGATAGAGTTTCGGGAGGGTCTAAAATTGCGATTCTGTTTAGCGGTTCTCCTCTATCAAATGGGGATGCTCTATCGGGGGAATCAGAAATCCGGCGTTATATTCTGGAAAATGATTTGCTGGATACCGTGGTAATGTTGCCTGACCAGTTGTTTTACAGTACAGGCATCTATACCTACATCTGGCTCTTAAACAACGCCAAACCGGCTGGCAAAGACAAAAAGGTTACGATTATCAACGCCCGAAAGCAGTTCGAAAAAGAACCTAAATCGTTTGGTAACAAGCGGCACCGCATTAGCGATGCACACCGGGCGGCTATTATGGCCGACTTTCGGGCCAACAAAGAAAGCGATACCGTCAAAACGTTTCGCACTACAGATTTTGCCTTTCATAAAGTTAGCGTTACTTACTGGTTGCAGGACGAGGATGGAACCCCGTTATACCGTACCGAAGCGTTTGAAAGTCTGCCCACCAACGCTGTTATTAAGCGCGTTTGGGAAACGTTCGGCGATCTTGCTTTCAGCGTTACGCTTGACAACACAACCCTAACCTTCACCTACGACAATACCAAAGCCTTCGATGCCCAATTGGCTGACGTAGCATTGAAGGCTAAGTTACCAGCCATACAGACTCTTTCGGTAAAGGAATTGAAAACCTGGCTGAAACGGGTGCCACTGACAGGCACCTATACGCACCGGCACTACGTACCCGATACCGAATACATTCCGTTCGATGCCGATGCGCCCGACCGGGCCGTTTACATACAGGCGTTTCTGGAACGTGAAATCGAATACCCCATTGTTCGTTGGGAAGAAGCCAGGCACCTGGGTTACGAAATTTTACCTAATAAATACTTCTACTGCTATCAGGAACCGACGCCCTCCGACCAGCTATTGGACGAATTCTGGAAACTAGAGGCAGAGGCAGAAGAAATTTTGACGCAAATCCGTACCGAAGAAACCGTATAAGCTATGGAACAGGAATTGGTTGAATCGGGAATTGAGTGGCAAGGTGTGGTACCTATAAACTGGCGTAAGAGCAAATTGCGTAGACTTTGTACTCAAATTGGTTCGGGAGGAACTCCATCTTCGGGAAATGAAGCCTATTACGATGGTGACATTTTTTGGGTTCAAAGTGGTGATTTGAACGACAGCTATATTAGCGATACGTCAAAGAAACTTTCGGAAGAAGGATACAAAAATTCTTCAGCTAAATACTTTCCTAAGGGCTCTTTATTGATTGCTCTGTATGGGGCCACAATTGGCAAACTTGGCATCTTAGAAATGGATGCTACCACCAACCAAGCTTGTTGTGCCCTAGTAATGTCGGATCGAATTGAAACAAAATTTATGTTTTATTCGGCCTTAGATATGCGACAGTATTTAATCAGCCAAGCTTACGGTGGTGGTCAAGCAAATATCAGCCAAGATATAGTTAAGCATCAGTATTTGTATTTTCCTCCGAAATCCGAACAGGCTGCTATTGCCGCTCATTTAGATCGAGTCTGTGAACGGATCGACAAGGCTATTGCGCTTAAGCAGAAGCAAGTGAAGAAGCTGGAAAAGGTATGGCGTACACGTCTCCATGAAGCCGTAACAAAAGGGCTTTATTCGGATGTACTGAAGCAACCAGGCAATGATTCTTACCTGGGCGATGTACCCATTCATTGGAAAGTAGATCGCATTAAAGATGTAGCAACGTTTAACCCCTCTAAACCTATTATTGAGCCAGATGAAGATATTGCTTTGGTGCCCATGGATTGTGTATCCGAAAATGGGCGCGTATCGATAGCTGGGCAAGTTGCTTACCGAGATGTTGATAAAGGGCTAAATTATTTCCAGGCTGGCGATGTGCTGTTTGCCAAGATTACACCTTGCATGGAAAACGGGAAGGGCGCATTCGTTACAGAATTACCCACACGTTATGCATTCGGCAGTACAGAGTTTTTCGTTATACGACCAAAGCCGTGTATTCTAGGCAAATATTTGTACTATGCTACTCGGACTAAACTATTTAGAGAGTATGCCGAGTTAAATATGAAAGGTGCGGCTGGTCAACAACGAGTAACCGCTAAATTTTTGACGACCTGTAAAATCGCTTTTCCGAGAGATATTAAGGAACAGCAACAAATCGTTGATTACCTGGACGATTTCCGCAAAAAAACAACTCAGATAA
The DNA here is from genome assembly GCF_054776755.1 of Spirosoma litoris. NCBI lineage: Bacteria > Pseudomonadati > Bacteroidota > Cytophagia > Cytophagales > Cytophagaceae > Spirosoma > Spirosoma litoris. The sequence goes on from NZ_BAAHBI010000070.1 coordinate 166,267, forward strand.
AAGCCAGAATGATACGGCAAACATCCGTATTGCAAGATTACCGCCGGAGCATTATTCACGAATACGTGACAGGGAAAAAGCGCGTGGCGGAATATAGTATAACCAACTAACGGACATTCATCATGCAAACGACTATTGAGGTAAGCGATCAACTGCTCCGGGAAAGTATGGAGTTAAGCCATATTGATTCTCCACAGGAACTCATTCATCAGGCCTTGTATGAATTTCTGCGAAAGCTAAAGAAGAGAGAGTTAGCCAATCTGCGTGGTGTTGTCAACTGGGAAGGCGACCTAAGCCAAATGCGTACCACGCCGGATGAATGATTTATTGTTCGATAGCTCCATATGGATTGACTATTTCCGCCGGGTAATTAATCCCAAGACGGATCTTTTACACACAGCGCTGGTGTCCGACTGGCCGGTCTGGATATGCCCACCCATCTGGCAGGAAGTACTACAGGGCATAAAATCGCCCAGTGAATTACGCACGGTTCAGGACAAATTCAAGTACCTGGAGCGTTTACAGGCAGATGCCTACGAACAGGCCGACCGGGCGGCCACGCTATACCGAGTGTTGCGCCAGCAGGGCGTAACCATCCGTAAGCCAAACGATTGCCTGATTGCCGTTTATGCCCTGCGATTTAATTTGCAGATTGTACATAATGATGTAGACTTCGACCGTATCGCTACCCATTTACCCATAAACGAAGGAATCTTGCGCCTGTATTCATGAATACAACGTTATGCCGAGCAATAAAGAAAAAAAGTTTGAAACCCACATTGCCGATTACCTCCAGAAACGGCATGGGATGCGCCCGTTATCGGTCGATGAACTGACCGACCGGGACTATCATATTATTACCAAAGAACTTTTTGATTTCCTGCTCGCCACTCAGTCCAACACACTACGTAGTCTCGAATTGGATTACGGCACCGACACAGAGGCCGAAGTCTTGCGTCACCTCCGCAATGCGCTGCAACATAGTCCGCTTTGGTTACTTATTCGCAACGGTTTGACGGTACGAAACCGGAAGTTTCAACTCTTTTATCCCAAGCCCCGCAGCCAGACCTCGCCTGTTCTGGTAGATTTATACAACAAGAACCGCTTTACACTCAAAACCCAATATCATTTTGATCGTAACAGCGATAAATCGGTCGACCTGGTTATATGGTTGAATGGGCTTCCTATTGTCACCCTCGAAGTAAAGCATCCCGATGAGGGCCAGACATATGCCGATGCTGTGCAGCAATACATTGACCGTGGGTATAGCAATCAACTTTTCGAGTTACCATTTCTTCACATTGCCGCTGATACCCAAAACGTTAAAGCAGCTACGAATCCACATAGTGCCGGTAATTTTCAATGGCTCAATGATGGATTGGACAACCGTGCAAAAAACGAGGGCGAATATCCAATTGAACACCTCTACGCTGATGTTCTTTCGCCCGATAGCTTGCTGGCGTTTCTGGAAACCTACCTGATTTATGTGCCCTCGAAGCCCCGCATGGATTCGGGAGGTATTACTGAATACAGTCCTGAATTTACCATTTTCCCACGCTATCATCAGTTACGGTCCACACGGCTAATTGCTGGATTAGTTCAACAGCAATATGCCGAACACAATCGACTAGGTCAGAAGTATCTGGTATATCATTCGGCAGGAGCGGGAAAAACGCTTACCATTAGCTGGATGGCCGACCGACTTCATGCGCTCTACCACCCTAGAACAGACAATAAGGTTTTTGATTTGATCTTTATTCTGACCGACCGTAAATCGCTGGACAAAAATATAAAAGACGACCTGGAATTATTTAGTCACCTACGCGCAGATCCAAACAATCCAGTTGTTGGCTTTGCGCATAACTCATTTAATCTGTGGCAATTAATTCAGCGTCGTCGGCCCATTATTGTCACAACGATTCAGAAATTCACGGAGGTACAGCAGAAACTTAAAAATGATGCTGATCTTAAACAATTAAACGTCGCTTTCTTAATTGACGAAGCCCACCGTTCGCAAGACGGGCCTCAAAGCGCAGCCACGCGTACGCCCTTCACACGCGCCGATCAACCTGATACGGATACAGAAGAGAAAACAGAGGAAGAAGAAATCGGCAAGGCCCTTAAGAAAGTTGATATTGGTAATCAAGTACTCGTTGCATTTACCGCTACACCCACGGCTAAAACTGTTGCCACATTTGGCGACCCAGTAGATATTTATTACGAAGACGAAGCCATCCGTGAAGGATATATTCTGGACGTTGCGGCAAATATTATCAGCTACAAAACACTTTATAATCTGAATAGCCGGGTAGCCTTACCCGACATTGAGTACCCACAAGGCGTAATTGCCAAAGCCCTTCAGGATGTTGCTTACCGAGATGAAGACCTGATCCGGTACAAATGCGAAATCATCGTCAAACTATTCAAGGAGAAGGTAGCGGGTCAACTGGATGGCAAAGCGAAAGCGATGGTTGTAGCTTCATCACGTCCGGCGGGTTTAACCTACTACCGGACGTTACAAACCATGCTCGCCCAAAAGCGGCTCCCTTATAAGGTGTTATTTGCGTTTACTAACTTTTCAATAACTGATGAACAAGGTAATTCGCAAGACTACAACGAAGCAGGTGTAAACGGTATTGAATTAATCGATGGTGTAAAAGTTATTGAAGATTACTTTGATCAGGACGAGTATCGCATTCTGGTGGTAGCTAATAAGTTTCAGACAGGCTTTAACCAGCCGAAACTATGCGGTATGTTCCTGGATAAGGTTGTACGCGATGCCAATGCTGTCCAAACGATCTCCCGCCTAAATCGAAATTATCCTGGCAAGCAACAAGGCGAACTGTTAGTTGTTGATTTCACTAACAATGCAGCCGAGATTATTAAAGCCTTTAAGAAGTTCCGGCAAAATGTGCCGTATAAAACGGCAGAGCCTGACCCACTCGCCCTTGACGCGCTCCGAAAGCAAATAGATGATGAAGCCGTATTTAGCACTACCCAGATCGAGGCTTATATAAAGCAATTAGAGCTAGCCGAGCAGGACTCTGAAAAGGACGCTAAACTACAAAGTTTAACAGTAGCCTATAGAAAGCAATTTGAACAACGGTACTCCGAGCGCAACGACCGTCGGTCATACGTAGGATTATTAAACCGGTTTGTAAAGCTCTACTATTTTCTATCAAATTTTTATGATGCATCAGCCCACCGTTCTTTTGCTCTTTTTGCCGATGCATTAGGCCAACAGTTGCTGCGAGACCCAACGAACCAGATTCCACTTTCTGAGTTACTAAAAAATGTATATTTGGAACGAGGAGCCGTTAAATACGTTGGTAAAGAGACGATTGGCGAATTGAAGGATAGTATAGTCTCGCCAAAAGATTCGTATAAAACACCAGTTGGCAGACCCGAAACGCTCAAGATGACGGTAACTGAATTCATGGATAAGCTACGGGAAGATTTTCCAATCACCGACGAAGAAGCCGTTGTTATCCGACAGATTCAGAATACTATCATGGCCGATGATCAATTGCGCGAATCAGTCCGTGCCAATGCCAATAAACAAGATTTTATACAGTCGCAGGTTGAGCGTATTGAAAAAGAAATCTGGGATCAATATATTGAGCGACAACAGTATGACAAGCTCCAGGACGAGCATTATACAGGAGAAGGGGGTATTGTCTCTTTAATTGCTCGTCGAATTATCGATTACCTGTCTAAAAACAATGTAGTCTATTCAAAAACCCGCAAGCCAGGATCATTGCGAGGAAAATGGAACATACCTGACAATTTTAACGAACCTCTTGATGATCTTTACGACTACATGTTTTAAATATGAAAGTGCTAATTGATACCCAAATTTTGATCTGGTTCCAAAATGATAGCCCTAAACTCAATTATGATATTCAAGATTTGATCCGAGATGAAGCAAATGAAATATGGGTCAGCCCTGCTAGCTTTTTCGAAATAGCCATTAAACATAAAACCGGAAAGCTCCCTGAAGTGGCCTCTTCTGTGCAGGAATTTATGGCTCAGGCCCGGATAGATAACTTCTTTGTTTTCGGATTGGATGACAGACACATTGCGGCTTATAACGAAATCCCTTTTCGTAAAGCTCCTTTAGATAAGGATGAACATAAAGATCCATTCGACCGTATGATTCTGGCTACAGCCTTAGCAGAAAATATCCCCATAGTTTCTGCTGATAGTAAGTTTGTCTTATATACTGATTTAGTTTCGCTTATTCCAGCCTGAATTGGATATTGATCAGCATTAATTAAATACTCGTCGTCAAATCGCCGATGCCATGATTGCCGAGAACAAGTACATTTTCTAATCACAATCGACAGCTAAATACCGCGAGCCAGCCTTATGGGTTGGCTCGCTTTTTTGTAGTCCAACATTCGTTTAACCCTACTGACATACCGCTGTCACTACGTCACGCGACCTTTGTTGCGGTCATTCACCAATCCCAACAAATCATGACAACGCAACTGACAGTTCCAGAGAACGCTTTATCCGCAAAAGAAATCCAGCCTTTCACTGCGCTCACGTTTACAACTCGCACTACCCTGCAAACACTGTCGCAATATGCGCCCAGTGTCGCCATGGAACTTTATCAAGAAGCAAGTCAGCTTAATCTGAACATCACGGGTCCGATTCACTGGATTTATACAGACGTTACTGGTGATCCTACCCGTGAATTTCAACTGGAAATTGTCTTACCGATTCAGCAGACAGGCGATCAATCTGATCGATTTTCGTATCAGGTCTATCCTGCGTTTCGCTGCTTATCCTACACGCATACAGGCCCATGGAGCGACTTTGGTGAACTATATGATGCCCTTTTTGGCCAGTTTCATCGGGATGGCAATCAGACAAATGGGGACGTTCGTGAGGTATACAGTGTTGTTGATCTGGAGCATATGGAAAAGTGCGTAACTGAAATACAGATTGGTTTAGCGTAAGCTCACTTTTTAAATAGTACATGACCTTGTACCGAAGTTGGTAGAAAACCCGGCTTCGGTACTTTTTTATAGACTCCAGCGCGTATCCTGTTTTACGCGGCTTAACCGAGTTTTAGAACGGCCTATTCATGAAAAATCAGCAATCCAATTCCCGGCGAACCTTCCTGCGTAATCTGGGCGCGAGTGCATCGGCTCTATCCCTACCTATGTTCGGCTATGCCGATAACCAGCTTGTTCAGAACGAGTCCAGCGGCCTTTATTCATTCCTAACAAACCCTGATACAAAAGGGCTGGGACAACCTGGTCGTAAACTAGGTATTGCCTTAGTCGGCCTGGGTTATTACAGCACCAATTTGCTGGCTCCGGCTCTGCAACAAACGCAAAACTGCCGTCTGGCAGGTATTGTAACGGGTACGCCCTCAAAAGCCGAGGAGTGGATGAAGAAATATAATATCCCGAAAGAAAACGTCTACGACTACAAAACCTTCGACCGAATTGCGGATAACAAAGACATCGATGTTGTCTATGTTGTGCTGCCCAACTCGATGCACGAAGAATATGTGGTTCGGGCGGCAAAGGCGGGTAAGCACGTCATTTGCGAAAAACCGATGGCCATTACCCCAAAAGCTTGCCAGAATATGATTGATGCCTGCAAAAAGGCAAATAAGCAACTGGCCATTGGTTATCGTCTTCATTATGAGCCATTCACCAAAGAGGTTATGCGTTTAGGCCAGGAGAAGGTATTCGGAGCCGTTAAATTCGTAGAGAGCAGCGATGGCTTCCGAAGTGGTGATCCGAACCAGTGGCGTTTGAAAAAAAGCATGGCCGGTGGTGGGCCACTCATGGACGTCGGCATCTACGCGATACAGGGAGCCCGCTACGTAACGGGCGAAGAACCCATTTCGGTAACGGCCCAGTTTGCCCCCAAAACTGACCCTGTAAAATTCAAGGATGTTGAGGAGACAATGTTCTGGCAGTTTGAATTTCCAAGCGGTGCCGTTTCCAATTCGACCACCAGTTATGCCTCGGGTGTTGAACGACTTTACGCTTCCTGCGAGAAGGGTTGGTTTGAACTAGCACCCGCTTTCGGTTACGGTCCCCTGAAAGGTCGTACCAGTAAAGGTCCAATTGAGATGCCCGTCGTGAACCATCAGGCAGCCCACATGGACGGCGTCTGCAAAGATCTACTCGATGGCAAACAACTGCCCAGCCACATTACGGGTGAAGAAGGGTTACGGGATGTTACGCTGCTACAGGCCATTTATCAGGCCGCTGAAACAGGAAAGAAGGTGAAATTGAAGGCATAAAACCTCTTTTGTCACTGTATTTTTTTGTCATTCCGACGTCAGGAGGAATCTCAACTTCCTCATTAGTCAAGTCTAAGATTTCTCCTGACGTCGAAATGACAAAAAAGCGAATCAGTGTTTTTCATGGTGCTCACCCGCTTTCTCTTCTTCGGCGGGTACCTGAATCTGAGCTTCTAAGCCCTTGGCCCAATCGGCAACTAACTTCGCTTCTTCGGGTTTGAGTTTAGCATCATGGTGAATCCAGAGATAAGATGCTAAGGGCATCCAGCCATCGGTGACGGCCTCCCCTACTTCCTCCAATTTATGGTGGGCTTTTTTAGGCGAATACGCAGCAAATTCCGAAAAATTGAGTTCGTCCTTCCCTTCTTCTATATGATGGTGGAGCCACCAGGCCACCGGCTGAATATTATCGTACCAGGGGTAAACGGTATTGTTCGAATGACAATCGAAGCAGGCTCTTTTGAGTACAGCGTGCACGTCAGCAGGAACGGCGTATTTCGTTGTGATGTCATTGGCTGACACAACTGTAGACTGATTTTTCTCGGGCCGAATAAACTGAATAATAACCAGTACGGCGAGCAGACCCAGCAGAATTTTACGAAGCATGTTAGTAGAAAGAATAGGTTAAGAATGGCTAAATATATATTATTCGACCATTCCCTATTCTTAAATCATTTTAATGTCTGCATCAGTACCTGAGCCTTGCGGATATTGGTGTTCTGCCGGTCTGTTTCAATCAGTCCATCGCGGAGTCGAATAATCCGGTGCGAATATTCGGCGATATCCTCTTCGTGGGTCACCATAATCACAGTGTTGCCTTTGCTGTGAATCTGGTCAAAGAGGTCCATGATTTCGTAGGACGTTTTCGTATCGAGGTTACCCGTTGGCTCATCGGCCAGTAGGATACTGGGATCGTTGACCAGCGCACGCGCCACCGCAACCCGTTGCCGCTGCCCCCCCGAAAGTTCGTTAGGCCGGTGGCCAGCCCGATTCTCCAGACCAACATTTTTGAGGGCCTGCATGGCTTTTTCAGTACGGTCGGCTTTGCTGTAGCCAGCATAGATGAGGGGCAGAGCTACGTTTTCGAGCGAAGTTTGGCGCGGTAGCAGGTTAAATGTCTGGAAAACAAAACCGATTTCTTTGTTACGAACCTCAGCCAGTTCGTTTTCTCCCATACGGCTAACATCCTGACTATTCAGAATATACTGTCCTGACGTTGGCGAATCCAGACAGCCCACAATGTTCATCAGGGTAGATTTACCCGAGCCTGATGGCCCCATGAACGCAACATACTCCCCTTTTTTAATCTCGATCGTAATCGATTTGAGCGCGTCAACCACTTCGGTACCCATTACGTAGCGTTTGGCGATGTTGCGAGTTTCTATAATGTTCATAGTGCATTAGGCTGAATAGACAAAGCTACTTCATTGCAGAAATTTCTCCTTATTCTTTTCGATTGACGCTAATTTTTGCTGATAAGTCGGCAGAAATGCCTGATAATCGGCAGGTGAGGTAGCTGATTGTAGTTTTATCAGGCCCTTCTCGGCGTAATCGGGCAAGCTTAAGTCCAGACACAGAGATACATATAACTTCAGCAATTCGGCGTTATCTTCATTGACCGACAAGGCCGTCAATACTAGATCATAAGCCGCTTTTGTCCGTTTCTGTTGTTGGTCAAGTTGTGCTGCAACTGTAACAATTTTAGCGTTTAGTGGTGCTAGTTTTAAGGCGTTTTGATAAGCCTGTTGTGCCTGGCCAAGTCGGTGAGTGCGTTCATAAGTTTGTCCCAGCCAATAGTCTCGCTCGGCCCAGTGTTGCGGTAAAATAGGCTTCCTGGCCATCGTCTCTGCCGAACCAACACTCCGTCGGAAAGCCGACAGCCGAAGAGCCGCAACATCCCGCAACGAAGCAGCAAAGGCACTCACTTGTTTTGAGTCTGGTAAGCCTGATAAAATCAGCTGTGCATTTCGCCACTGTAAGTTATCGAGATAGTCATTGGTCAAAGCAACCCCGGCAACCGTCTTCAAACTTGGGTCCTGAATCGTTTCCCAATAAGCACCCCGATTTAAATCATCAATACGATACGTGGCATAGAACGCTTTCTCCAAATCAGACTCTGGCTTACGCTCCTGGTAAAGCACTTGCTTCAAGGCCGCAACAGCCTGATCATTTTGGGCAGCCGTTTCCCAAAAGCGCTGTGCTATTGCCAGCTCATTCGCCTTAGTAAACGCTATTGCCCGATAGTAAATCGATGTTGTATCGGTATTATAACCAAATGTTTCAGCAGCTTTCCGGTACAAATCCTGCTCCAGGAACCACAACCCGGCAATGGAGCGATAAGCCGATCCGCTTTTCTCATCTCCTTCAGCCAATTGGCCAATGAGGGCAAAAGCCGTCGCGTGATTATGCTGTTTGTATTCCGTTGCGGCCCGTGCCAATAGCAAATCGTCCGTAAAGTCCTGATTAGCGGGATTATCAGATAGTTTCTGAAACGCTTTGGCAGCTACACTGTCGGACTGTTGGTTCGCTAATGCATAGTTATACAAACTAGCAAATCGACTCACGCTTAATCCTTGTTTTAGCGTTTCGTTAGATAACCAGGTCGGTCTATGTGGTTGTGTGGTATCCTGTGCGGCCACAATTCGTAAAGCCAGCGCATTCGCCTGATATGATTCGTAGGTTGATTCTGTTACGCTACGAGCTAGCGTAGAATCAGCAGCCAGTACAGTGGGATTTCGGGCGTAAAATGCCAGCAAATTCGACTCCGGCACTTCATTACGTCCAGACGTTGTAGTTGCCGACTTGAAGTAATAATACGCTGAGTCGGCAACGCTGGTCCGCGCATAGAGATAGCCGAGGTTATTCTGCAATTCGCCACTATTCGGAAATGCCCGAATACCCCGTTGAAGCGCTTTCACGGCCTCGAAAAATAAGCCGGTGTTTAAGTAAGTCTGACTCAAACCGGCATAATCCTGAGGGTTCGGTTTTTTCAGGAGCGCCTGCTGAAAATAAAAAGCTGCCGCTGTCTGGTTATTCTGTGCCAATGCCAGCGACGCCATTCCATAGTTGGATTTGTGATTCTGGAACTCCTGTTCCAACGCTAGTTGATAAAATGCATTGGCCGATGTAGGCTGGTTACTGGCGACGTAATAATCTCCCAATCCGTTATAATAACCCGCAACACTCTGGCGAACAGTAATTAACCCACCTGATCCCAGCAAGGCAATTACCCCAACGACTCCTACAATGCGGAACAAACTCAATTCCAGCCGTTTAGGCTTGTATAGTACGCGATATACAGGCAGATTTTGTTGATAGATCGGCAGAAAGTTAATAACGACGTAGGCAACAAAACACAGGCCCATCGCCAGTTGTGTATAGGTAATCACATCCTCGAATACCTCTATCAATGGGTCGTTAGCCGTAACGAATGTATAGCCAATCGTAAGCGTCGTCAGCAAAGCCAGCCCCATGTACAAATAGGCACCCGAATCACGAAAGGAGAACGTATCCTGTTGCTCCACTAACCGACGAAAGCCCCAAACACCCATCTTGACCGAAATCAGATAGAGAATAAAGGGGCTAATAGCCAATACATCCCAGTCGATATATTTTGTATTTTTCAGCCAGGTGAGTGCCAGATTAACCAGATACAACAGGCTAATAAACAGAAAGTTGTTGATCCCCAAAGTTCGACGAGATGGCGTCTTACCTTCCTCAGAACGTCCGGCAGATGTAAGCCAGACGAGCCCGGCAACAACTTCGGTAGCAATGAAAAAAATGAACCCACTTCCTAAGGCCAGCAAAACAGGCATTCCGTAACTGACTACCACTAAAGCCGGAAACTTAACTGGCGATAAGGCGCTCAAAGCAAGCGAAACCCCAAGAGTCAGCACCCCAAAAACGCCCAATCGAATGGCTATTGGATAATCAGATCGGAAGGCATGGAAATAATAACTTGTTGTTCCAAACAGAAACGTCAGTAACAGAAACAGATAATTGCTACCGAGCCCCGGTACTTCAAGCATTTCCCAGCGAAAAAAAGCTAAGCCAAGTATAAGGATAGCCATTCCAATCAGATACCGAATTCTATCGAATCGGGTAATGGCGCTAATCAGCAAAACAAAGGCTATGCAAATGCCAATCAGAAAAGCCGTTGCCAATACTGGTCTGACTTGCATAGCCGATGCCACAAACTGTTCAGAAACGGCATAGGCTTTCCCATTTACCGCATAGCCAAGGATTCCGTCGGAGAAGGAATGGAAAATAATTGGTAGTTCGTTTAGCTCACTTAATACATCCCAACTGACAACATTGCCTAGGCCACGTAACCAGGCAATGACGAAGGCAACAAGGCTGATACAGAAGACAATAAAGCTAAAGAGGTAGGTAAGTCGATAGGTTCGACTCCAGGCTTTCCAGAAAAATAAGGATGACATGAAAGAAAAACGCAGTTAACCGCTGGTTAGTGCCTGCGTAACTACTGATGCCCGCCACTAATTCCAGATGCGAAAGGTACAAAGTCGCTGTTTAGAAGGCAAGGACTAGCCAGAAGCTTAGCATCCAGCGGCACACGCCACCGCAATACACCATTGGTGGCATTCAGACAATACAAGCTGGAGTCCTGGCTCCCGAAATAAACAAAGCCATTATACACGACGGCGCTTGCGCTAACAATACCCCCAGTGTTATACCGCCAGCGTAAAGTACCAGTCGTGGCATCGAAAGCATACATTGTCTTGTCTTCACTACCTATATAAACAATGCCATTTTCAACGGCTGCACTGGCAGTTATTCGCCCAGAGGTGCCATATTTCCACCGTAAGGTACCAGTTGTAGCATCAAGGGCATAGAGCGTTTTATCTTCGCTGCCAATGTACACAATGCCATTAGAAACCACCGGGCTAGACGTTACCAGGCCGCCTGTAGCGTATTGCCATTTAATTGCTCCGGTAGCCGCATCCAGTACGTAAAGATTGTAATCGTTGGTACCGATATACACCAGGCTACCTACTACGGCAGGGCTAGACGTAATTTGACCACCAGCACCAAATTTCCAGCGTTGCGTTCCGGTAGTGGCATCAAGGGCATAGAGCGTCTGATCTTTACTTCCGAAGTATACTTGTCCATTCACAACTGTAGGGCTTGAAGTAACCCCACCCGCTGTGCCGAATTTCCAGCGTATGGCCCCCGTCAGCACATTGAGCGCATATAGATTTTGGTCTTCACTACCCACAAACACGGTGGTACCCGAAACCACCGGGCTGGATAAGATACTGTTTCCTGTACTGACTTTCCAGCGTTGCGTTCCTGTTTCCGCATCAAAGGCATAGAGATTCCCATTGTCGCTTCCCGTAAACGCCATTCCAACTGCCGCAAACGCACTCGATGTAATGGACGACCCCGTGGAAACCCGCCATTTAACCGCCCCCGTACCTCCATCGACAGCAAAAAAATTACCAATGCCATTGCCGATATACACATACGAACCACCATTTGTAATAGAACTGGCTACACTGATCGTGACGGTATACGTCTGGACCGTATTATCCTGCGCCGTGACAGTATACGAAACCGGTTTTGTAAAATCCCGAGCAACTGTAGAGCCAGGCGTTATCACAGCATTGGGCGATATTGTAATGCCGGGCGATAATTTAGTTAAATCAGCGCCAGCTGGCACTGTAGCCCGAACCGTATGAATAACCGAATCGATAACGCCAGTAACGGCTGGAGAAAGATAGGGAAGTGAGAACGCAGTAATATTTTTTGCTGTGCTAACAGGCTGGGTATCGACCGAACTTTGACAAGCCACAACAACTAATACAAGTCCAGTTAGCTGTAGAAAGGGGCTCAATAAATTTCGCAACATGAGTAGTGTAGATTAATTTGAGTAAACGGGTGAGCGTGCCGAATTAATTAGCAATTCGGCGTATGAATAGTAAAGGCGCTTATTTTTTAGTCGATCTCTCAGAAAAAGAAATCCTGTTTTGGTAGATGTATGCCAATCAATATGGTTATCTCTGACTCTAAAACATATATAATGCCAAAGTGACATTTAGACATACAAAAAATATATATCAGTTTATTTGCCCAATTTATATCATAAAAAAACCTCGTTCTATACAATCATTTTGATCGAGAACGAGGATAACAAATGGTCACTCTGCTAACAATAAATTTATTTCTTTCAGATTTTCAGACAAAAATCAAGGCCATAAAGAGGTGCTTTTAACTTAACCATATACTTATGCCCGCCCTGTCATCTTTGTCAGTTTCAATAATTTATCGGCAATCTTATTAGTCAATTGATCAGCTTGTAAGCGCCACTGCCAGCTTCGTCCACCCAGGCCAGGCGTATTCATCCGATGCATTTCATCCAGATTCAGAATATCCTGAACGGGCATTATCGCCAGTCGCGCAACCGACTGCATAGTCAATCGGCAAATCTGCTCTACGACATTCCTATCCGTGACTTTGTAACCCAGGTAATCATTCATGCGTTGCCGATGAATTTCATCCGACTCGTGGAACCAGCCTAGTGTTGTATTATTGTCGTGAGTACCTGAGTACACAACAAAGTTTTCGGTATGGTTGTGAATGGCGTGCGTTGAGGTAGGCATGTCGTACCCAAACCCAAATTGAACGACTCGCATGCCTGGAATTCCATAGTGTCGCAAATACGGTTGTATTTCGGCGGCTTTAGCCCCCAAATCTTCGGCAATAATAGGCAGTTGGACAAACTGCCGGTGCATGGCGTGCATAAAAGCTTCGATAGGCGCTTTTACCCACTCACCTACTTTAGCTGTTGGTTCATTAGCCGGAATTTCCCAATACACGGCAAATCCCAGAAAATGGTCTAATCGGGTTAGGCTGTATAAAGACATCTGATGCCGTAACCGATGCATCCACCACGCAAATCCTGTACGTTCATGCTCGGCCCAGTCGTAAATGGGGTTACCCCATCGCTGCCCATACTCGCTAAAATAATCGGGCGGAGCTCCAGCGACGAATAAGGGCTGAAAGTTCGCGTCGAGCTTAAACAAAGTCGGGTTAGCCCAAACATCGGCACTATTGAATTGAATGTAGATGGGAATATCGCCGATCAAATGAATTTTTTTTCCATAACAATAGGCGGTCAATTCATTCCACTGTCGCATGAAAAAGTACTGCATCACCTTAACGACCTCAATACGATCATGCAACAAGTCGATCTGGCGAGCCAATGCTGTCGGATCACGCCTGACGAGTTCCTCCGGCCAACGCACCCAGGTAGGCTCACCTGTCGATTCCTGCAAGGCCGTAAATAGCGCGTAATCATTTAGCCAATCGGCTTGCCAAGCGCAGAAACGTTCATAATCACTGCGTTGGGCCGGAACCGCATCCCGTAAAAATACTTCGGCCGCCTGTTGCAGCAGAGGGCGTTTTTTTATCCAGGCCGCATGCATTGTATTCGGGGCCAACACAAGAGGACCTGCTAATATGGTTGGGGTCGTATTGCCCGATACGCTAATCGGCTCGGTTACGGTTACGTCGTGAACAGGCTGCTCATTAAACACATCCAGCGCTTCCTGACTGAGCAGATTTTCTTCTACCAATTTCTCCAAACTAATCATCAGAATATTTCCAGCAAAAGCCGATGGACTACTGTAGGGAGAAAATCCCGAACCTGGATCAACGGGCGTAAGCGGAAGAATTTGCCAATAGGTTTGTCCTGATGCTTCCAGAAAATCAGCAAAGCGATAAGCTTCGGGGCCTAAATCGCCAACACCGTGCGCAGAAGGCAATGAGGTAATATGAAGCAGCAAGCCACTTGAACGTTGTTGAAGCATGAAAAAAGAGTCGTTGAGTCAGTATCGTTAGTCAATAAGTCGATAGTCAATAGTCGTCAGTTGACAGCGTTAGCGATCAGTTCTCTACTAACTATGAACCATTGGCTGATGACTGTTGACTAAGGACTATTAGCTAGCGACTTGTTTTTGTACAAATCCGCTCCGGGTTATTTTTGTTTGACTTTTCACGTAAAAAGCTAACTGCCAAACCTATTTGATTGCGAATCAATAGGAAAATGACTTCATTGATTCTTGACCTTACGCGGTTTTTCTCCTACTTTTGCAGTCCCAAACAACGGGCAACATTTCAATAAAGAAATACCACATACCAATGAGTAACGCAACGGCAGTCAATACGGGTAAGATTACGCAAATAATCGGGCCGGTCGTGGACGTGAGTTTCGAGGGCGAAGGCACCCGGATTCCCGCCATTCTGGACGCCCTCAGAGTAACAAAACCCAATGGCCAACAGGTCATTCTGGAAGTTCAGCAACACCTTGGCGAAGACCGTGTACGGGCAATTGCGATGGACTCTACCGACGGGCTGTATCGCGGCTTAGATGTTATTGACCTTCGTGCTCAAATCACAATGCCTACCGGCGACGGAATTCGGGGTCGGTTATTTAACGTGGTTGGTGATGCCATTGATGGTATCCCACAACCAAAAACAACCGGTACTGGCCTTCCTATTCACCGGGCTGCGCCTAAATTCGAAGACCTCGCCACCTCAACCGAAGTTCTTTTCACAGGTATCAAAGTAATTGACCTGCTGGAACCTTACGCGAAAGGTGGTAAAATTGGTCTCTTCGGTGGTGCTGGTGTAGGTAAAACCGTATTGATTCAGGAATTGATCAACAACATCGCGAAGGCTTACGCAGGTCTGTCGGTATTTGCTGGCGTGGGCGAACGTACCCGCGAAGGAAATGACCTGCTCCGCGAGATGATTGAAGCTGGGATCATTAAATACGGTGATGCATTCAAACATTCGATGGAAGAAGGCGGCTGGGATCTGACCAAAGTTGATTTGGAAGAGATGACCAAAAGCCAGGCGACTTTCGTATTCGGACAGATGAACGAGCCTCCTGGAGCACGTGCTCGGGTAGCTCTGTCGGGTCTGACTATTGCAGAACACTTCCGTGATGGTGACGGCGAAGGTGCCGGTCGTGATATTCTGTTCTTCGTTGATAACATTTTCCGCTTTACCCAGGCAGGTTCGGAGGTATCGGCTCTTTTAGGCCGGATGCCATCGGCGGTAGGTTACCAGCCTACGTTGGCTACCGAAATGGGTGTCATGCAGGAACGTATCACCTCAACCAAACGGGGTTCAATCACATCGGTACAGGCCGTTTATGTACCTGCCGATGACTTAACTGACCCTGCTCCGGCTACCACCTTTGCTCACTTAGATGCTACAACGGTATTAAGCCGGAAAATTTCTGAGCTGGGTATCTATCCTGCCGTTGACCCGCTTGATTCGACTTCGCGGATTCTGTCTGCCGAAATCCTGGGCGACGAGCACTATAATACCGCTCAACGCGTAAAAGAGATTCTGCAACGCTACAAAGAATTGCAGGATATCATCGCGATTCTTGGTCTGGAAGAACTTTCGGAAGAAGACAAACTGGTTGTAAGCCGCGCTCGTCGTGTACAACGCTTCCTGTCGCAGCCTTTCTTCGTAGCTGAACAGTTCACCGGTCTGAAAGGCGTTCTGGTGCCGATTGAAGATACCATCAAAGGCTTCAACCTGATCATCGACGGTAAATACGATCACCTACCAGAAGCTGCATTCAACCTCGTTGGTACCATTGAAGATGCAGTTGCCAAAGGAGAGAAAATGTTGAAAGAGGCTGGTCAATAAGCCATATTTCAGGTTTCCAGCTTACAATTTAATACTTTATTAATCGTATGCTGGAAACCAAAACTCCTTCCTCAAGTCTGATAGTTTGACAATAAACACACTTAGTTTTATGAAAACGATTCGATTGAGAGTAGGAGTAGCCTTTATGTCATTCTGCTTAGTGACAACAGCGGCTATGTCGGCCCAAGCTATAGCCATCCCCACAAAATCCATTGTTGGTGGTGCAATCAAGGCTTCGACAGTGCAGGATGTTTCAGCAACGACTCATCTTGATAATGCAGTAGCTGCCCTTGATAAAGGTGACAAAGCAACGACAACGCAGGAGTTGAAAACAGGTATTGCCGGTTTAGAAGCCGAAGCACAGGCTAAGCCAACTTCATTCAAGGATAAAGTACTGGCGCAGGCAAGTAAGCTGAAGGCTTTACTTCCGTTAATTCCAACAGGAGCGCTTGGTAGTGGCGCTTTAGGCAAAGCTGTTAGCCTGGCTAAATTAGCCTCAGGTGGCAACCAACTCGAAGGCATTCTGGCTGCTGGCTCGTTACTGGGTAAAGGAAGTCAACTAACGAGTGGCTTAAGCGGTATTGGTGGAGCTTTGTCGTCATTAGGCGGAAGCACTCAATCGACAGGCCAATCGCTGATTTCAACTGCTCTAGCCAGTGTTGGTAAACTCGATCAGGGCGGATTAGTGGCTAAAGCTGCTGAACCCGCTGCGAAGACTCAAATTGGTAGCGTGCTTAATTTTGTAAAAGGAGCGCTTTGATTTACGATGTACGATTTACGATGTACGATAGATCGTGCGTCAGCCAAAATCGCCCATCGTAATTCGTAAATCGTAATTCGATATATGACATTAGATATTATCACTCCCGACCGTAAGGTGTTTTCTGGCGAAGCTAGTGCGGTTACGTTTCCAGGTAGCGAAGGGCAGTTTCAGGTTTTGAACAACCATGCTCCTCTGGTAAGCACATTGGATAAGGGCAAGCTTATTGTTCAGACGGCGTCTGGTGAACAAACGTTCGTTGTTGACGGCGGTGTTGTTGAAGTACTCCAGAACAAAGTACTCGTTCTGGCCGAAGCTGTAGTTGCTTAAACCAAAATAGATTCTATTGGATTTTGATCGTTTCTTTGGATTCTATTGAATTGTTTATCAACACAATAGAATCCAAAGAAACGATCAAAATCTAAATTGGACAATTAATAGTTTAGCCATTGATTTAAAAGCGATTCACTTAGCAGGTGAACCGCTTTTTTATTGGCCGTTTGCGTTTTCCTGCTTTCTTTGTTATTTCTCTTACTTCATCATGGTAACCAAACCTTTCATCGTCGGCATTACCGGCGGCAGTGCTTCGGGTAAAACATCCTTTCTGAAAGGTATCCTGAATGCCTTCACCGACGAGCAAATATGCCTGATTTCGCAGGACAATTATTACCTCAGCCGCGATGTCATTCCAGTAGATGATCAGGGTATCCATAATTTCGATTTACCTGAAACGATTGATCACCATCTGTATGCCAAGCATATCGGGCAGTTACACAATGGTGAAACTGTCACGCAAAAAGAATATACGTTCAATAATCCTAACGTTGTACCCAGGATGTTGACGTTTAAACCTGCACCCATCATTATTGTTGAAGGAATTTTCGTTTTCCACTTCCGTGAGCTGGCCGACCAGATGGATCTGAAAATTTTCATCGATGCCAAAAACAGCATCAAACTCGAACGGCGGGTGAAGCGCGATGCCGAAGAGCGGGGCTATGATTTAGATGATGTAATGTATCGTTGGAAATACCACGTGAAGCCAACCTATCGGCAGTTTATTAAGCCCTATCGTGCCGAAGCGGATATTGTGATTCCGAACAATCACCATTACCAGCGAGGGTTGAATGTAGTCATTGAGTTTTTGAAGACGAAAGTATAGAGTAGCGTGGACTTCCAGTCCGCGTAGCCGAAGGCTAACTATGTAAATGAAAAATGTTAGCCTTCGGCTACGCGGACTGGAAGTCCACGCTACAATTAAACTTTAAACCTCAATCACAACTCCGTCGCTTTCAGGATAGCCCGTGCACGTTAACACCCAGCCTTCGGCAAGGTCGCGATCCGTCAGTACATCGTTGATGGTCATGTGTACCTTTCCCGATGAACAGCGGGCGGCACAGGTAGAACAACGCCCCCCTCGACAGCTATAGGGCAAATGAATCCCCTCGTCTAAAGCTGCCTGTAAAATGGACTTATAAGCTGGCACCTGAATTTCTATCTCGCGCTCTCGCAACTTTAACAATACCATTCGATCCTGGGCCGAAATAGGTGGTGGTGTTAGAAAAACGGGCTCCACAACAAAATTCTCGCGTCGAATCTGTTCTGGCCGAAAACCGCTGAATACCAGAGTAAACTGGATCATTCGCATGTAATCACCTGGGCCGCATACATAGAAACGGAGTTCTTTTGGATCTGAGTTTTTAACCAATTCAGGCAAGAGCCGCTCCAACATTACATTGTTCAGCCTTCCTCGTAAGGCGTTCCAATCTTCAGTCGGATTACTCAGTAAGTAAATTAATCGGAACCGACCTGGATACTGAAGTTGTAAGTCGTTTAGTTCTTCCCTAAAAATGGTATTTCGTTCGTTTGGACTGCTGTAGAGCAGGGTTACAGACCGATTTGATTCTTCGCCTAAAACCTGCTTAATAAGGGCAAATAAAGGCGTAATTCCACTGCCTGCCCCCAATAGCACTAAGTCTCCAGATTGGTTTTCATCAAGTGTAAACCGCCCAGCCGGGTATAAGCTTGTTACCATATCGCCAACCCGTAGCGTATCATGCAGGTATCGCGAAATCTCTCCATTCTGAACACGCTTGATCGTCAACCGCAAGAATGGTTCGTCAGGAGTCGAACTGAGCGAATATGATCGACGAACCTCATGACCATGATGATTTATGATCAGTGTCAGAAACTGTCCGGCACGATACGCAACGAATTGACCATTTAATGGTTCCAGAAAGTAACTGTTGGCCTCGGCCGTTTCACGAACAATACGCACAACGCGTAATTGAAGAAAATCGTCGGTCATAAATAGAGCAGCTTTCTTTCAAAACTAATCAAATACAAGCTGTTGTTTGAAAGCCCAAACGATTTCCTGAAATTCGCCCTGCCGGTCCGCCGGTGCGGTGGATTCGCTACGCCGATCTGCCGATGCGATGGATTCGCTACGCTTTCTCGCGAAAGAATATCGTGACATTTTCTTAGTATTCGTTGTTTAGTAGTAAACCACCTGTCGATACCCGCAATGGAAGCACTCCTGGAAGAAGTTCAACGCATTGGTTATGTGAATAAACCAGTTGCCGAAAACATAGATTTAGTTGCCGAGATTAACCGGCTGAAAAAAGAAAAGAATGCCGTTATTCTAGCTCATTATTACGTAGATGGCGCCATTCAGGACATAGCTGATTACATTGGCGATAGCCTTGGTTTGTCGCAACAGGCAGCCGCCACGCCTGCCGACATGATTGTATTCTGTGGTGTACATTTCATGGGCGAAACGGCGAAAGTGTTATCGCCCGAGAAAAAGGTCGTCATTCCTGATCTAAACGCGGGTTGCTCACTCGCCGATTCAGCCCCTGCCGATAAGTTTGCTGAGTTTAAAGCGCAGTACCCAGATCACCTTGTGTTGTCGTACATCAACTGCTCGGCCGAAATCAAGGCATTGTCCGATATTATCGTTACGTCGTCAAATGCGCTGAAAATTGTTGAAAGTTTACCGAATGATCAGAAAATCATTTTTGCGCCAGACGCTAACCTTGGTCGTTTCGTTTCGAAGAAAACTGGTCGCGATATGGTGCTTTGGGATGGAGCCTGCATTGTGCACATCGATATTTCACTTGAAAAATTGCACAAACTTCGTATAGATTACCCCGAAGCGAAGTTCATCGCCCACCCCGAATGTCAGGAGCATATTCTGAGCGAAGCCGATTATGTTGGCTCAACCACAGCCTTATTGAAATATGTAGTCGACAGCCCTGAGCAGACGTTTATCGTTGGCACTGAAGCAGGCATTCTGCACAAGATGCGGGAGGCAGTTCCGCATAAGAAAATCATTCCCGCTCCTGCCAGCCAGAACAATACCTGCGCCTGTTCGGAGTGTCCGTACATGAAAATGAATACAATGGAAAAGGTCTATAACGCCATGCTCTACGAACAACCGGAGATTATTGTACCGGAAGATATTCGTTTGAAGGCGTATGAGTCGGTGGCGCGGATGTTGGAGTTGAGTAAGTAAAAAATCAAAAACTATGAACTGGCGAGATTATATTACATCAGATCCAAATACTATGTTTGGAAAGCCTGTTATTAAAGGTACACGCGTTCCCGTTGATTTGGTTTTAGAGAAGCTAGGTAATGGCGAAACAATATCCCAACTATTAGAAGCTTACCCACGCGTTACAGAAGCCGCACTATATGCTTGTTTATTGTTTGCTTCTGAAACGGTAAAAAATGAGGTCGTCTATGCCCAGGCTGGATGATTATTCTTTTGTTGCTGATGAGAATTTTGATTTTGCAGTTGTTAAGCAACTACGTGATAAAGGATTCGTCGTTCTAGCTATTGCTGAATCATTTTCTAGTATACCAGATCAACAAGTCTTACAAATTGCAGTAGATCGTAAGGCGATTTTGCTCACTGAAGACAAAGATTTTGGTGAACTTGTCCATCGGCTTCAAATGAGTCATTGCGGTATACTATTAGTAAGGCTACTAAAAATGAATAGTACAGAAAAATCTCAACGGGTTATAGATGTAATCTTAACGCAAGGAGATCAGCTAATAAATAGCTTTTCTGTACTTAGTAACGAACAACTGCGCATTAGACCCGGCAAATAAACTATCAATGCCCCATCAATTTGATTTTCTGGTTATCGGCTCCGGCATCGCGGGCCTGAGTTACGCCACTAAACTGGCAATGCACTTTGAGAAATTACAGCAGTCCGTCAAGATAGGTGTAATTACAAAAGTCCAAGCCGAAGAAACCAATACCAAATATGCACAGGGTGGTATTGCGGCAGTTTGGTCGGAGGATGATTCGTTTGAGAAACACATTGAAGACACGATGATTGCGGGCGACTTTCTGAGCGACCGGCATATTGTTGAGATCGTCGTTCGCGAAGCACCGGTCCGTATTCAGGAGCTGATTGATTACGGTACGCGCTTCGACAAAGAACATGGCGGCAACGATTATGATCTGGCCAAAGAAGGTGGCCATTCCGATTTCCGGATTCTACACTTCAAAGACATTACTGGAGCCGAAATTGAACGGGCACTCTTAGAAAAAGCAAATTCGCTGAAATCCATTGAGATTTTCACGCATTTCTACGCCGTTGAACTTATCACACGCCACCAGCTTGGCGAAACGGTTCATCGCTACGATACTGATAACAAGTGCTTTGGCGCATATGTATTGAATACTCAAACGGGCCAAGTCGAACAGTTTCTGGCCAAAACAACCCTCCTGGCAACGGGCGGCATTGGCAATATCTACCAGAATACGACGAATCCGAACATTGCGACTGGCGATGGCATTGCGATGGCCTACCGCGCCAAGGGCATTGGCAAGGACATGGAGTTTATCCAGTTTCACCCAACGGCCCTGTACGAACCGGGCAAAAAGCCCAACTTCCTGATTTCAGAAGCCGTTCGGGGGTTTGGCGGTGTGCTACGTACTCGCAAGGGGGATACGTTTATGGAAAACTATGACCCTCGTCTGTCGCTGGCTCCTCGTGATATTGTAGCCCGAGCCATCGACTCCGAAATGAAAAAGGCTGGGGACCCCTATGTTTATCTGGACGTAACTCACTGCGACTACGAACGATTTGTTGAGCATTTCCCAAACATAACTGCTTACTGTCGTGATCATTTAGGACTGGATTTGCGCAAAGACTACATTCCGGTTGTACCAGCACAGCATTATTTATGCGGGGGAATTCGGGTCAACGAATGGGGCCAAACAAACATTCAGTTCTTATATGCCGTTGGTGAATGTTCGTGTACAGGATTGCATGGAGCCAATCGGCTGGCGTCTAATTCACTTCTCGAAGCCGTTGTATTCGGTCATCGGGCTTATCAGAAAACTGTTGAGCTGCTTGATCAGGCCGTTTTACCTGATAACATTCCAGCCTGGAACGACGCAGGCACAACGCATCCCGAAGAATTGGTGCTAGTGACCGAGATGAAAAAAGAACTGGAATCGATCATGTCCAACTATGTGGGCATCGTGCGCACCAACCGACGTTTGAAACGAGCGATGGATCGACTCGAACTAATCTATTTGGAACACGAAGAACTCTATCGCCAATCGAAAGTATCGGTTCCTATTTGCGAACTCCGGAACATGATCGAAGTGGCTTATCTGGTTATTAAAATGGCAATGGCCCGGCGCGAAAACAGTGGCTTACATTTTAATCTGGATAATGTGAAGTGATTGAACTGAGAATACAGTATTATGGCTTTTCAAACGAATCGGATAGTAGCAAAACATGGAAGGTAGCGCGGGAATAAGTAGCTTTACCCGAACGAATCCAGTTTATTGTATCTGCCCGAACGGAAATTTACTGCAATTTTTCGGGCAGCATTCCGAGGAATAAGCCTTACTGTCATGAATCAGCAAGACATTATCGACTTCATCAATCAAAGTGATAGCCCAAAGATCAAATATGCGTTTACCGATATTGATGGCGTTCTGCGTGGCAAAATCATTCACCGACAGAAGTTTCTGGACGGTCTGACCGATGGATTCGGCTTTTGTGATGTCGTTTGGGGCTGGGATTCATCCGATACGCCTTACGATAATGGTAAAACAACGGGCTGGCAATCAGGTTATCCCGACGCACCTGTTCGGCTTGATGTTTCTACCTTTCGGCAACTTCCCTGGGAAGATAATATTCCCTTTTTCCTCGCCGATTTTAGTCCTGGTTCAACTAGTCAGCCATCTAACTATGCTTTAGCTGCTTGCCCGCGCAGCCTGCTCAAACGCATTGCCAGCCAGTGCCAGCAAATGGGTTTCCACGCTGAATTCGCCCAGGAATTTGAGTGGTTCAATTTTCGTGAAACACCCCAAAGCCTCCAGCAAAAAGACTTCCGTCAGTTAGAACCACTTACGCCGGGCATGTTTGGGTATTCTATCCTGCGTCCTTCGCTCGAAAGTGCCTTTTACCATGATCTGTTCGATCTGTTGGCCCAATTCGATATACCGCTCGAAGGCTTACATACCGAAACTGGTCCAGGTGTTTATGAAGCAGCCATTATGCATGATGAAGTCGTTAGAGCCGCCGACAAGGCTACTTTATTCAAAACGGCGGTGAAGGAAATTGCGTACCGGCATAGTATAGTGGCTACGTTTATGGCGAAATGGAACGCTGATTTGCCCGGTTGTAGCGGCCATATTCACCAGAGTCTCTGGAACCCCGAACAGACAAAAAATCTGTTTTATGATGCCACTCAACCGGATAATATGAGTGAGCTAATGCGCCAGTTCATGGCTGGCCAATTGTATTGCCTGCCCCATATTACCCCTATGTTTGCACCGACTATCAACAGCTACAAACGGCTGGTTGAAGGTGCGTGGGCCCCTACTACATTAACCTGGTCGGTAGATAATCGGACAACTGCGCTTCGGGTGTTAAATCATAAGGAAGCCTATACGCGTGTTGAACATCGGGTGTCTGGTTCCGACACAAATCCGTATCTGGCAATAGCCGCGTCATTAGCTTCTGGCTTATATGGCATCCAGCACAAATTAACATTAGACATTCCAGCTTCGGTTGGCAATGGTTATGCCGATAAGCGGAATGGTATATTACCTACGAATTTGGACGAAGCCACGCGGGCAATGGCCAATTCGCCAGTGGCCGCTGAACTGTTTGGCGCCGAATTTGTTGACCATTTCACGCGCACTCGCGACTGGGAATGGAGACAATATCTCCGTCAGGTCAGCGACTGGGAACTGAAACGATATTTTGAAATTATTTAAAGAGTTTTCTGTTTACGGTTCACTGTTTACGGTTGGCTGACGCATGATCGCTTCGCGCAACCGTAAACAGTGAACCGTAAACAGAAAACCGTAGAATATGCGTCTTGTCGATTATCCTACTATTATAAAAAAGGCCTGGGCAGAGTTTGATGGTTCTGTTCCAATCCTGACTATTGAAGATATTAGTGCAAAGGTTTCGACCAACCACGTCTTTAAAGTTACGTTTGAGGATGGCGAGCACATCATCGCCAAGTTGTCTTATTTCGGTAAGTATGAGCATTTTCTGGAAGATCACCGTATCATTCATGCGTTGGCCAACAATCTGCTCTATCCATTTGAGAATGTACTTGCTAAATCGCTGGTGCGTGACGGCCAAGTCTACACGTATCGGCATAAAGACAGTTTTGTTGATGCTTGGGTTGTGTTCTATAACCCCATTCGAATTCAACTAAAACTGCCTCGTCGGTTAGAAGAACATCACATTCAAATGCTTGGCCGACAGGTCGCCAAGTTTCACAAAGCTTGTTCTCGCGTAAGCACGGTACTCCCAAAATCATCCAAAACGCTACGTTCAGATGTTTGGGATCTGCTGGATTTATTAGATACCGAAGTGGGCCAGTTTGAACATCGACTGCATATCGATGAGCTAAAACGTCAATGCGAATTATTCCTGGCAAACCGGCAAAAGCTAGTGGCAGGCACGGTAGAAACGATGCCAGTCTTCGTTGACTGGAATATTGGTAACTTTTCGGTCACGCAAAACCTTGAACTTTACTCCCGTTGGGATTACGATTGGTTCCGCATCAGCTACCGAGTAATGGATTTCTATTTTTTCAGCCGGGTAGTTTCCAACGCTGGCGACCGGACGGTATTTAGTTACGTTATCGGGCCATTGATGGAAGAACGCTTCCTGCTGTTTTTAAAAGAGTACCATAAAATATTCCCACTTACCGAAAACGAAATTCGATTCCTGCCCGAAGCCTATCGCTTTTTCATACTCAACTACGTGATTAAATACGGTCGTTATTTTTTCCATAGAACCTACGCAATTAAACTGCAACGCGAGGCCTACGAAATCTATTTCCCGTCTATTGAGCAGTTTGATGCCGATAAAATCCTACGAGCATTAGGGATATAGCTTTCCCGATAGATGACTTTTCTCACGACAAGCCGTCAAAGCATCGCTCCAGGCATTGAGCATATAGCTTGATGATAAACAATCTACGTGACTTGTCATTGTTGGTCAAAGAAATTCAGGAAGGCAGTAATCAGGCTTTCCGGGACTTCTATGACCAAACAAAAAGTCAGGTATTTACGCTGGCATTGGGCTATGTTCGCCATCGCGAAGATGCCGAAGAAATTACGCAGGATGTTTTTGTCGAAGTATTTCGCTCGGCAAGTACTTTTAAAGGAGACGCTAGTCCAACAACCTGGCTCTATCGAATCGCGGTTAATAAATCGCTCGATTTCCTGAAACATCAAAAGCGACAGAAGCGGTTTGCCTTCCTTACCAGCCTGTTCGATGCTTCCACCGGCGACGTTCTACACCATCCTACCGATTTTTATCACCCAGGTATTGCCCTCGAAAACCAGGAGCATGCAGCTATCTTATTCCGCGCCATCGACAAGCTTTCCAACAAACAAAAGACAGCCTACATTCTGACAAAGATCGAAGGCTTGAACAATATCGAAACGGCGGCAATAATGGTAATAAGCGTAGGGGCCGTTGAATCACTTTTGCAGCGAGCAACCGAAAATCTTAAAAAACAATTGGCCGGTTTATATAAAACTCTACAGAACCCGTAGGAATCCTCAACTCCTGTCGTCTCAATCAATATGGAACTTAAGAAAAATAAATGGATCAACGATATACTCTCTAGTTCAGATGGCATCCAGCGGGTTGACCCAAGTCCGTTTCTATTCGCGAAAATCCAGACCCAACTTGATACGGAAGCTTCCGCAGTTTATTTACCTGCTCGAACAGTCTGGCTTGTCGTTGCATCATTTGCCCTCCTTTTACTACTTAACTGGCGTATTATAAGTCAGCAGTCGGCCCCCTTTAGTCCAAACTCTACTGAGTTAAACGCAGTTGTATCAGACATGCAGCTTTACCCGTCTACCAATCAACCATACGATCTATGGAGCGGACAAAGCTACTGACCCTTGCCGTACTTGGCCTACTCTTGCTCAACCTGCTGACCATTGGTTTTTTGATTTTAACACCAAGCCAATTCCCTCATAATGAGCGACTTCAAGATCCGCAGCCCGATGATAAAGGACCAGCCCGACTAATAATTGCCCGGCTTCACTTCGATGAACAACAGCAAAAACAATACCTAGACCTGGTTAGGCAGCATAAACAGCAAATGATGCGGTTAAATAAGGAATCGGTTCGACTGTTTCAATCCTATTACGGTTTACTTACTCAAGCTCACCCTGATTCAACGAAGAGTACGTTAGTTCGGAAAATTTCGGATGTACAGCGGCAAATTGCTGAACTTAACTTTTCCCATTTTCAGCAAATCAAATCGCTCTGTCGTTCTGATCAGCAGGCCGATTTCGTGAAATTAGTAGCCGATCTGGCTCATCTTTTCGGCCAACGTCAGCGCCCACCTCATCATCATGGTGATGGTCCACCAGATGGTCATCCAGACGGGCCGCCGGAAAACTTTCCACCCCACCCGTAGAAATTAGTTGAAAAATCGGCTTGGGTCGTATTTTTACCAATAATCTATAGGTAAACAACGAACTTAGTACTCAGCTAGCCCCCTTATGCAACTTACCGATTTTAAGACCGTAGCCGAAAACTATAAAGTAATTTTCTTCGACGCATTTGGGGTTCTAAAAAATTCAGAAGGGCTTTTACCAGGTATTGAACACACCTTCGACTGGCTCCGGGAGAGCGGCAAGGATTTTTATGTGTTAACCAACGATGCGTCACGCGGTCCACACGAACTAGCCGAATCGTATTACCGAAAGGGCTTCTATGCCATTACGCCTGAACGTATTATATCGTCTGGAATGCTGGCTCGGGAATACCTGGATTTAAAGGTTCATAATGGAACTGTAGCCTATCTGGGCACAGAAAAGTCGGCCCATTATCTCGAAACCACTGGTCTAAAAACGCTCCCGATCAGCAAAGTTGATCTCAAAGATGTAGCTGATATTAATGCCTTGGTACTGCTGGACGATGAAGGTTTTGACTGGAATACCGATCTAACCAAGACCGTGAATTTGCTTAGGAAACGTAATATTCCGGTTATTGTCGCAAATACGGATAATACCTATCCCGTTTCAAAAACCCGCGTTGCCATTGCGATTGGCGCCATAGCCAAAATGATCGAGAACATTGTTGGTAAACAGTTTATCCGATTCGGTAAACCTGATGCCCAATTGTTCATGTTTGCCTATGAGCGACTCGAGAATGCGGCTCATATTAGTAAACGAGACATTTTGATGGTGGGCGACACCTTACGAACTGATATTCTGGGCGGTAACAAATTCGGCTTAGATACGGCCCTTGTACTAACCGGAAATACCCAACAACAAGATGCTGAAGTGCTAATTCGAAGCACAGGTATTATTCCAACTTACGTCTGTAAGTCGGTTGTGATTCGTAATTAGACTAACTTTTTACAGAATACGTCAGTGGATAGACAACTATCTTTTTATTTGATTTCTATCTACAACCATCTGATTTTCAAAATACTAGATCTATATACGCAGCTTTCACGAACGATTTATAGGCCAAAAAATTGTTTGATAATACAAAGGTAAATACGTTTCTTTGCGCAGTTTTTTAACTAGAACAGACTATCAAAATGTCGGACATTGCACAAAAAGTTAAGAATATCATTGTTGAGAAACTGGGTGTTGAAGAGTCAGAAGTAACGCCAGAAGCAAGCTTCACCAACGATCTGGGTGCCGATTCGCTCGATACAGTTGAGCTGATCATGGAATTTGAAAAAGAATTCAACTTGCCTATCCCCGACGACGAGGCTGAAAAAATCTCTACCGTTGGTTTGGCCATCGAATATCTGGAAAAACACATCGGCAAGTAAGCCCATTGACGGAAACCTGATTCGGAAATAAGGCGACTAGCCCGAGCTCGAATGGTTCATTCCGATCAGTAAATCCATTAAGTACCTAGAAGTCAACACCAGCTAGTTTAGGGTTGGCGTTGTTTCTCTTTTTCCATTACGCAGTACAACTGTATGACATTCAAACGAGTAGTAGTGACCGGCCTCGGTGCGTTGACACCCATTGGCAATGATGTACCCACTTATTGGAACAACTTAGCCGCCGGTGTAAGCGGGGCCGGTCCCATTACGAAGTTTGACGCCAGCAAATTTCGGACGCAGTTTGCCTGCGAAGTGAAAGGACTTGACGTCACTCAGTTTATTCCTCGGCAGGAAGCCCGTAAAATGGATGCGTTTACTCATTACGCACTCATTGCTACCGAAGAAGCCGTTCGTGATGCGAACATGAATCTCGACACCCTGGACAAAAATAAAGTTGGCGTCATTTGGGGATCGGGTATTGGTGGACTCAAATCGTTTGAGGACGAAATGATCGACTATGCTAAAGGTGATGGTACTCCTCGTATCAACCCCTTCTTCATCGTTCGCATGATTGCAGATAGTGCATCGGGGCAGATTTCGATGCGCTACGGTTTCCGGGGAACGAACTACGTAACGGTTTCGGCCTGTGCCTCTACGAACAACGCGATCATTGATGCGCTCAACTACATTCGCTTAGGGCGTCTGAATATGTGTGTTGTGGGTGGTTCTGAAGCGGCTGTTACTAGAGCAGGGATTGGTGGTTTCAACGCCAACCGGGCTCTGTCAGAACGTAACGACTCGCCCGAAACAGCCTCCCGGCCTTACGATAAAGATCGGGATGGTTTTGTATTGGGAGAAGGGGCCGGCGCTATTATCCTCGAAGAGTATGAACATGCTCTGGCACGGGGAGCCAAAATCTATGCAGAATTAATTGGTGGTGGAATGTCTTCTGATGCTTATCACATCACAGCCCCACACCCAGATGGATTAGGCGCATTTTTAGCCATGCAAGACGCGCTTAACGACGCCGGTATTGCGCCCACCGACATTGACTACATTAATACTCACGGCACCTCAACACCAATTGGTGACCCACAGGAACTGAAAGCGATCCATCAATTATTTGGAGAGCATTCATTCAAGCTAAATATCAGCTCGACCAAGTCGATGACTGGTCATTTGTTGGGTGCAGCGGGTGCCGTAGAAGCGATTGCCTGTCTAAAAGCGATGGAACACCAAGTCGTTCCTCCGACAATCAATCACTTTACTGACGATGAAGAAATCGACCCACGCTTTAATTTAACATTCAATACGGCTCAGGAGCGATCCATAACAACCGTAATGAGTAATGCGTTTGGGTTCGGAGGTCATAATGCCATCATTATTTTCCGTAAACTTAGCTGAGTCGTGCAACTCGCTCTGCCTCGTAGTTTATTTAACCCTTTAGAGTGGTTTCGGTCTGGCAACAGCGATCCGCGCAAGAATCTGCGTCGCTCAATTGGCCATATTATTGGCGCTCGCCCATCAAACCTAGGGTTGTATCAATTGGCGCTGCGTCACACGTCGGCGTCAAAGGCGACGGCTATTGAAGGATTTCGGGAATCAAACGAACGGCTGGAGTATTTAGGCGACGCTGTACTGGGTATGGTTATTGCCGAGTTTCTCTTCAAAAAATACCCCTACAAAGACGAAGGTTTCTTAACCGAAATTCGCTCCCGGATTGTTAACCGGGAAACACTGAACGGGATTTCCCGAAAAATTGGTCTCGATCAACTGATTGAATACGACGGAAGTCGAACTCGCAGCCTGCCCGCTCGCACATCGATGTATGGCGACGCGCTTGAAGCATTAGTCGGAGCGGTTTACTTAGATAAAGGATTCCAGTTCTCCCGTCAATTTATTCTAAAAGACCTTCTCTCTCACTACGATATCGAATCGGTAGTGCAGAACAACGGTAACTACAAAAGCCGCCTGATCGAATGGGCGCAACGAGAAGGCAAAGAGATTCGTTTTGAAATCGTTTCCGAAAAAGGCAACAGCCACTTCCGCGAGTTTATCGCCCAGGTTCTTGTTGACGATGAAGCGTTTGCTACCGGCAGCGGCTACAGCAAGAAAAAAGCGGAACAAGCGGCCGCCGAAAAGGCATTTGAACAATTAGCAATCAAGTAGACTTTCACACTTCATAGCTTATAAGCTATCTGGTTTCTGCCTTCCTCTTAGGTAAAACCGTGAATTATTCACAAATAAATTGTTCATTTTGGCATTATTTCGAACCTGGGTGGTATAAAATCATGTCAAATCGTCATGATCGTACTTATTTATCCTATTGGTATAAAATTTGAAATTTACCATAAGTTGGTAGACGATTCCTGTGCGTTAAAGAGTCATTAAAGGTCCAAAACGCTCTCTAACAAAGCCTTGTTAAATTTTGTTAAGCACCCACAAGACCTGGATTTTTCGGAAGCGACTTTCCGTTATACCTACAAACAGTGAAAGCTGTCTCTAACACAAAAAGAAAGCAATTAGATTTTCCCATTTAAACATGAAAAGCAACTGGAAATTATTAGCGTTGATAGCACTTCTATCGAGTGGAATAACGCTGGCCGCTTACAGCCTGTTGGGATTCAACAACCGGGATGTAATTTTTAACGAATCGTCGCCAGCCCCAACTATTTTGGGTCGTTTGGCCTCAATGCCAGGTGGACCATCATCTGTGCCAGGTGATTTCTCGACCGCAGCTGAAGCCGTAACCCCAACGGTTGTACATATTCGGACGACAATGACTCGTACTGTTCGTCAGCAACAAATGCCCGACATTTTCCGGGAGTTCTTTGGCGATGAGTTTGGTGGACAACGGCAACAACCCCGTCGTCAGCAGGGACAAGCTTCTGGTTCAGGCGTAATCATCAGCAAAGACGGCTACATCGTTACGAACAACCACGTAGTGCAGGATGCCGACGAAGTTGAAGTAATTATGACGGACAAGCGTAGCTTCAAAGCGAAAGTAATTGGCACTGATCCATTAACAGATCTGGCCGTTATTAAAGTAGAAGCCAACAATCTGCCTTCTATCACACTTGGTGATTCTGATGCGCTGAAATTAGGTGAATGGGTACTAGCCGTTGGTTATCCGCTTGATCTGGAGTCGACTGTTACAGCTGGTATTGTAAGTGCTAAAGGTCGTCGGATTGGTATTCTGGATCAGGACTACGCTCAGCGTCAAGGTCAGCAAGGTGCTCGTACAGAAAAGCAAGGAGATACACCTGTTGAGGCTTTCATCCAAACAGATGCAGCCATTAACCCCGGTAATTCGGGAGGAGCTTTAGTTAACCTACGTGGTGAATTAGTGGGGATTAACTCTGCAATTGCATCGGCTACAGGTTATTACAGCGGTTACGGATTTGCAGTACCTGTATCGCTCGTGAAGAAAGTATCTGCTGACCTGCTTAAGTATGGCAATGTGCAACGTGGTTATATTGGTATCCTGCCTATTGAACTAAACAGCACTGTAGCGAAAGAAAAAGGCGTTAAAGTTGGCCGAGGTATCTACGTTGAAAATGTAGTTGAAAAAGGCGCTGCTGAAGCTGCTGGCCTGAAAAAAGGCGACGTTATCGTGAAGATGGAAGGCCAGGCACTGGATTCAGATGCGCAGATGCGTGAAATCATCGGTCGTCGTCGCCCTGGAGATGCTGTTACGGTCACCATTAACCGCGATGGTACCGAACGCGATGTTAAAGTCGAGCTTCGTAACCGGAATGGTGGTCGTGATATCATCAAGAAAACGGACGTTACGGCATCAGCCACCTCGTTAAGCACGCTTGGTGCTCAGTTCGAAGACCTTTCTGCTCAGGATGCCAAACAACTTGGCGTAAGCGGTGGTGTTCGGGTCAAAAAGATCGTTGACGGCAAACTAGCTGAAACTGATGTTGAAGAAGGTTTTATCATCGTGAAAGCTAACGGCAAAAACGTTAAAAGCACAAAAGACCTTCAGGCAATTATGGCGTCGGTGAAAGAAGGCGAAGGCTTAATGCTGATCGGCATGTACCCTAACAGCTCTCGGATGTACTACTACGCTGTGCCAGTCTAATAACACAATAAGTCTTTAATGTGGCGTCGGGTTTAAGAACCCGACGCTTTTTTTATGAACAAAAAACGGTCGGGTTTAAGAACCCGACCGCACAAGAATCATTATGATATTCTCTCTTCTATTCGTAATAATTCAGAATCTGATGCCCGCTATTAGCTAAAAGTTGATCACGACGGAATAGGTCGATATCCGCTGTCATCATGTCTTTTACAAGAGCTGGCAGATCATATTTAGGTTTCCAGTTCAACTTAGTCATCGCTTTCGTTGGATCACCCAAGAGCAAATCAACCTCAGTTGGACGGAAATAACGTGGGTCAATACAAACAACTTCTTTGCCTACTTCAACAGGAAACTCAGGGTTGGTCGAACTTACTACCGTTCCAACTTCAGAAACACCTTCGCCAGAGAACGCCAATTCAACACCAATTTCGGCAAACGACATCCGTACGAAATCCCGAACGGTGGTTGTTACCCCAGTAGCAATTACGAAATCTTCAGGCTTCTCCTGTTGCAGGATCAGGTACATGGCTTCAACATAGTCTTTCGCATGTCCCCAGTCACGTAGGGAGTCCATATTGCCTAGGTAAACTTTGTCCTGCAAGCCCAACCCAATACGCGATACGGCGCGGGTAATTTTACGGGTCACAAAGGTTTCGCCCCGTAGTGGAGATTCGTGGTTAAACAGAATTCCGTTGCAAGCATACATATTGTAAGCCTCGCGGTAGTTAACTGTAATCCAGTACCCATACAATTTGGCTACTGCATAAGGCGAACGAGGATAAAAGGGAGTCGTTTCAGACTGAGCATGTCCTTGAACACCACCGTATAATTCAGACGTCGATGCCTGATAGATACGTGTTTTTTCCGTAAGACCTAATAAGCGAACGGCCTCCAGAATACGCAAGGTACCAATACCATCAACCTGAGCCGTGTATTCGGGTTCATCAAAACTTACCCGCACGTGCGACATAGCCCCTAAGTTATAAATCTCGTCGGGCTGAATTTCCTGAATAATACGGATAATATTGGCAGAATCTGACAGATCACCATAATGAAGCTTGAAATGCACATTTTTTTCATGTGGATCTTCATATAAATGGTCAATACGTTGGGTATTAAATAAAGAGCTTCGACGTTTAATACCATGTACTTCATATCCTTTCTCTAATAGTAATTCGGTCAAATAGGCCCCGTCTTGTCCAGTAATACCAGTAATTAGCGCTTTTTTCATATTATTCTAAATAGGTCACGTTTAACGTATAAATTTGTCAAAAACTAGTCAAAGGTAGTATATGTTTGGTGAATATCGTCTATTACTTTATTAACAGGCTACGGCGGATATCTACTTTATCAGGCTGTAATTGCGCAGAAGCAATTAATCGGCGAATGGAATTATAGTATCGTTCGGCATCTAAACGACGCATAAAGTCACCTACCTTGAGTTTGTAGGTCGGTTGATTGTATGTCAGATAAGGGCTTAATTCCGGGAAATTCTGCGAAATCAATAGTTTAGCTCCATCTACTTCCTGACGCTGATTCCCAACATACACCTGAATACGATAACCGGGCGCATAACGTATAGTTCGATTTTGCGTAGCAATTGTATCAAGAACCAAATCGAGCCGTCGATTAATATGCAGCGCTTCAATGGGGGCGTTCGGTTTGCGTGTATCCGTTTTTCGGGGTGTGGTCGTCGGAGCTGATGGAGCTGTGGGGCGACTTGTAACGGGCGCAGTGGTTGACGTTGACCCATATACAGGACGTACCGAAGCTAAATCTTCGTTATAGCTATTATAGTCGGTAGTCATTCGGCTCGAGCTGACAGGACGACTTCCTGCACAACCACTTAGAATAAATATCGCCAGTATAAATACTCCCCCTATTTTGTAATGCATACTCATCGACAAATAAAACGCTAAAATAGCCATTTTGGCATTTGAATACGTGAATCCACTGATCTCAGTACAAACCCGTGCCAGATTTTAGTTAATTTTGGCTATTCACCAGAAATACTACATGCTGAATATACAAAGCCACGTATCGCTCAAGCCCTATAATACATTCCGGATTGATGCCAATGCGCGGTATTGGGTCGAGATTAGTAACGAAGAGGATCTTCGGACTTTGCTTCAACTCTCGGAATTTATCGATACCCCAAAACTGATTCTTGGTGGCGGAAGTAACGTGTTGCTCCGTCAGAATTTCGATGGGTTGGTGGTTAAAATTAATATTCAGGGAATTGACATTATCCGGGAAGATGACAACCACATTTACTTGACGGCTGGTGCGGGAGTCAACTGGCACGAGCTAGTTCTTTTTTGTGTAAAAAGGGGCTATGCTGGTATGGAAAATCTATCATTGATTCCCGGTACGGTTGGTGCGTCTCCTATGCAGAATATTGGCGCTTATGGTGTCGAGTTAGAGCAAGTATTCGAGTCGCTCACGGCTATTCATGTATTAACTGGCGAAAAACGAACATTTACTCACGCCGATTGTGCTTTCGGTTATCGGGAGAGCGTTTTTAAGCGAGAGTTGAAAGGTCAATACATTATCACAAGTGTTACGTTTCAGCTAGATAAGCAGCCTACTTTTCATACTCGTTACGGAGCCATTCAGGAAACACTGACCGCTATGGGAGTATTAGAAGATAAGCTGACGATTAAGGCAATTAGCGATGCTGTTATTCAGATCCGCCGTAGTAAACTTCCTGATCCTGCTCAAATTGGTAATGCGGGAAGTTTTTTCAAGAATCCTGAAATTCCTAAAGCCCAGTTCGATATCCTAAAAGCCGATTACCCAACGCTTCCCGGTTATCCTGCCGGAGATGAGCAGGTAAAGGTTCCAGCAGGCTGGTTGATTGAGCAGGCGGGCTGGAAAGGATATCGCTCCGGCGATGCAGGCGTTCATGCCAAACAGGCATTGGTATTGGTCAACTATGGTACCGCTACAGGCGACGAAATCATATCCCTGGCCAAACAAGTCCAGCAGTCAGTACAGGAGAAATTCGGCGTTACGATCTCCCCGGAAGTCAATATCATTTAAAATTGTAGGGGAGGAAGTTTCGTCATTGGCAAAACTTCCTCCCCTACAATTTTAAATCTTTATCTTACTCAAAACAAAGTGAAGCCGCACCGAGCAGACCCGCGTCGTTTCCTAAGGTTGCTTTTTTAATACTCAAGCCATTTTTGTAATAATCGTTGAGCCAGTAGTCAAGCGTTTTATTAACGGCAGGTATAATATAATCGAACGAGGCAGATAGCCCACCGCCAATCAACACCTGCTTAATATCCAATATTTTAATCAGTGCGGCTAAGCCTTCGCCAAGTATTTCACCTACTTCGGTCCAGATTTGTAACGCTAGCTCGTCGTTTTCAGCAGCAGCAGCAACTAAGCCGGTGGTTGAGATACTACCATCATTCGGCAAATGAGTGTCGCCTTTAAATTCGCTTCGGCGCAGGTTAGCCAAATCCAGCAGTTCTTTCTTTCCAATATTTCGCTCTAGTACCCGACCATTACGAGAAGGGATATGGCCTGGTTCCATGGCGTTGCCATCGCCACCAGTGAAAATTTTCTTGTTGATGATAGCCGCACCACCCACACCAGTGCCCAAGGTAATAAAAATGTAATTTTCCGTGATTTTCTCTTCGGCAAAATAATATTCGCCCAACGCGGCTGCATTGGCATCATTAGCCAGGAAAAATTGGGTATCAGGAAATCGCTTGCTTAGGATTTCCACCATTGGAACGCCATTGATTTCTGGAATGGCGGTAATTTCAAGAGGAACTGTTCGTTCACGGTTTAACATACCAGGTAAACCAATTCCAACCATCTTTACATCTTTATTATTCAGCAGTTGGAGCGAAACCGCATCACCAAAGCGATCAACAAAATGGCCCGATTCACGCCAGCTAATGGTGTCGTGGCTATAGAAATTGGAAATTTTACCGGTATTCGCATCGACAATACCCATTTTGACGTTCGTGCCGCCGACGTCAATACCCAAATACTCAACGGAAGCCATTCGTAGCAATAATCAGTTTATCAGTGAACAATTTTCAGAGCTCAGGAATGATGAAGCAGGGCGCAAGATACGAAACCTTAGCCGTTAATGGCTAACGCTAAATATCACCCAATTGAGGACGGATAAGAATTTCTTCCACAACCGCACTTTTTGAGAGTGAATAAGCCGCCCAGGCGCTGTTAGCAACGTCCTCTGGTTTCATAAAACGCTCTTCAGGCAGATCAGTACCCTCCCAACTCGCCGTCAGCGTGGCGCCTGGTAAAATAGCCGTTACTTTCACCCCATGTGGTTTTAGCTCTTCCCGCAGCACGCGACTCATACCCAACAAGGCAAATTTTGAAATACAATAGGAGCCTCCATTCGTGTAAGGGGTAATACTAGCTGTGGAGCACATCATAAAAATATGGCCCTGCCGCCGAGAAATCATTCCGCCAACTAACCCACGAGTGAGATGGTAGGCGCTGGCAACGTTCGTATTCATCAATAACTCAAATGTACCCTCGGCCTCGTTGTGAATTTGACCCGGTTGAAACACACCTGTGTTATTGACCAGCACTTCTACGGGTCGATTGAGCGACTGAATGTAATCAAGTAAGACATTTACGCCAGCTCTTGTTGACAAATCTGCCGCAACAGGCAACAGATTTTCTCCTTGTACACCGTCAACCGAACGAGCGCAGATAACAGCATCAAATCCTTCGGCAACAAACCGATCAGCAATAGCGCGACCAATACCTTTGGTGCCACCCGTTACAACGATTAATGGGTTCATTAAAAAATCTTTTATGTTTCTTGCCTCTTTACTCCTTTCAAACAGGAAGGTTTAGCTCAGGACGCAAGTTACATAGAAACCATTCTATCTTTACCGGGGTTCTTCCGGGTATATAATACCGACCTGCCCCTACCTAAAGTCGGTTTGTTTCGCTACTCGATTTATGTCACGATTAGGCAGTTACTTTATCTTTTTGGGGACGCTCTTCCGCAATCGGGAGAAGCTCCGGGTTTATCTGAGTCTTATTCTGAACGAGTGCACCTCTATTGGTGTCGGTTCCATCTTTATTGTCGCGTTGGTGAACACCTTTATTGGCGCTGTTACTTGTGTGCAAACAGCTTATAACCTCACTAATCCTTTCGTCCCTAAAAATATTATCGCCCTTATCGTGCGGGATAGCTCAATTCTGGAATTAGCCCCCACGTTATCGTGTATTGTACTGGCCGGTAAAGTAGGCTCTAATATTGCCAGCGAAATAGGGACTATGCGCATTACAGAACAAGTTGATGCGCTCGAAGTAATGGGGATCAATTCCAGCTCGTATCTGGTGTTGCCAAAGGTTATTGCGTCTGTGCTGATGTTCCCGTTACTGGTTATCATGGCTGGTTTTCTGGCCATTTTGGGTGGCTATATTGCTGGAACACTAGCAGGTGTGATTTCGTCTGAGGACTACGTTTCTGGATTACGTTTTGAGTATAAACCGTTTGGGGTTACGTTCGCGCTGATCAAAACAGTCGTATTCGCCTTTCTTGTCTCAACAATTTCAGCTTATCAGGGCTATAAAGTAAGCGGAGGTGCCCTCGAAGTCGGTGCTGCCTCTACAGCCGCCGTTACCAACAGTTGTATCGCCATCGTGGCCGCCGACTTTATCCTGACTCAGATGCTGTTAACTTAAAGAGTGAAAGAGCGAAAGAGTGCGAGAGCGAAAATGGACGCGTCCGCCACTCTTCCGCTCTTTCACTCTTTCGCTCTTTATTATGATTGACATTAAAAATATATCGAAGACATTCGGGGATCGACAGATTTTGGCGGGCATCAATGGAACGTTCAAACCTGGTGATACAAGCCTGATTATTGGTGGAAGCGGCACGGGTAAAAGCGTGCTACTGAAGTGTATGATTGGCTTGATTAAACCCGATTCGGGACAGGTATTGTACGACGGACGAGATTTTCTGACCAGTAATCTGGACGAACAGAAGGCCATTCGACGAGAGATGGGTGTTTTATTCCAGGGGTCGGCTTTGTTTGACTCAAAGACCGTTCTGGAAAACGTTCGGTTTCCGCTCGATATGCTGACCGATCAACCCGAGCGGGAAAAAGTAGATCGGGCCAAAGAGTGTTTACGACGGGTTGGTCTGGAAGCTGCCGCCGATCGGATGCCGTCGGAAATCAGTGGTGGTATGAAAAAGCGGGTCGGTATTGCGCGGGCTATTGTGCTAAACCCTAAATACCTCTTTTGCGACGAGCCAAACTCTGGTCTTGACCCACTAACATCCATAAAAATCGATCAGCTTATCTCCGAAATCACGGATGAATATCAGATTACAACCGTGGTTATTACGCACGATATGAACTCAATGATGGAGATTGGCGAGAAAATCATGTTTCTCTATCAGGGCAAAAAACTGTGGGAAGGAAATAGCGATACACTTATCCATTCGGATGTAAAAGAGCTGAACGAGTTCATCAACGCGAATAAGCTCATTCGGGAAATGGAGAAGTGAAGAGATGCCTGTTTCTATAACGCTGGCTTAGTGAGATAGATGACCGGATCAAAAACAAGCAGGTCACCTGTAGAATCGACCAGAACATTCTGATCGTGCAAATCTTCGATAAAAAGGGTTTGTTCAACATTGGCGTAGTTGTCTTCATATCGACGTAAAAACCCTAATTGATTCATCAGGCGCTCAACTTCATCTCGGGTTGCTCCTCGAACAGCTCGTAAGGCTTTCTGTGAAACAACAGGCCGTAATTGCGGAAATTCATCACCCGAATCAACGACCAGCATAAAGCCTTCCAGTATATATAGCGTTCCGGGAAATAGCCAATTATGCAGGGCTAAGCGCTCAAAATACTCCAGATAACTTGTGGAAAAGCTAAGTTGTTACGCTTATAGACAAGATTTCCCGCATAAATAACTTGGTTTTCACCACCTTCTATACAGCCAGACTCGTACCAACGACTGGTAAAATCATCTGCGTCCCAGACACAATTGGCTGTTAGTGACCATGCATACAAAGCCTCAGCCTCAAGAAGCTTTATTTCTTCGCTCAATTGCCAGGTTTCACCGTTTCCCGCTTGGATTGCCGGGCTAAACGACGGGTTTGCTCGATGAATTCTTCTTGTGACATTGAGGACTGCTCGGAGATTTTCTTGATCAATCGATTGTTCAACGCTTTGTGGAAGTCGTTCAACTCGATCTCTTTGGCTTTCTTCATCGGCGTAAGAATTAGGCATTTTTGTAAATATAAAACGTTTAAACGTGAATTGTTCAAAACCGCCAACGCGCCTGAAACTTCACCTCGGTTTTATGCGGAGCATCAATCTGGTCGAGGTCAGAGCCAACGGTGGTCTGATTGGTCAAATCGGTTCTGGCCCAACGAACCCAGACGTCCAGATGGCGATTCAAGCCGTACTGTACCAATAAATAATGGCGAACACCCCGATTGAAGTAGGCCGGAAAGGAGAATGCATAGAGGACATCCCGCTCATAGACATACTGCCGACTATCGTAATCATCGGTACCAAACAGGGCAACCCGGCCGCTTAAGCTAAGGCGTCGATAATCCAGCGTGGCATCCTGAACCAAAACGAATCCACGAGAAACGGGTTGCCCTGAATACGCAAACCCACCCCATTGTACTCGCGATCGCAACGATAAACCACGCATGAGTGTATACTCGGCATTGAGGGCGTAGTTCCGGCGCGTAGTACCAACAACATCTTTAACCTTGCCAAGAGTCAGATTTTTCTGTTTATGTTCTTCGTGATAGACAGCATAAAACGCCGTTTTTCGATTAAATGTGTACCGTGCCTGGAGTAGGTAATCGAATCCATCCGACGGTTTATCAACCAGATATTTCAGCCAGGGAAAGTTAAAGTAGTCAAAAAAGCCGCCTACATTTAGCTTCCGATAAACGGTATATTTTAAGCCCAGGTACGCGCCCGACTCATTAATTGTTCGGCTCCCTTCACTAAAGCCATTGCTATAGAAACTGTGAAAGTTGCGGTCGTAATGTCGCAACACAATAGCCATATCGATCTTTTTAGTCAAGCTGGCTAGTGCGCCACTCACTGCCCCAATTCCGCCTGAATTCGTAGCTGAACCGCTGCTGCGGGCTACTTCAGAAAATAGATTCCAGTTTCGCCAGATGTAGCTCCCGTGCACACCCACAACGAGATTTTGCTTTCCCGTAAATTCGTACTGATTGTATGGAAGATCTCGCTTCTGAAAAAATTTATCAAACGTCGTTCGCAGGAAGGTTAACCCAAGTTGAAACTGGCGACGATTATGGTAAAGCAGATGCGCGCCAATATTCGTTTCGAGTAGGCTTCCCTGATCGTCAATCTCAGCTTGTGTTCGGTGTAAGCCCGACGTTTGCAACGAGGTAGCGGTAGTCTCGCCTAGGCTATCGGTGGTTAGGTTAGCGTCGCGATGGTTTCGGGCAGCTAACAGGGTTATATCTACCGTTCGATGCAACGCATAAGTGGCCGTTGCTCCCCGGAAATAGCCATATTCTGTAAGCGAAGTATAAGGTCGGGCGCCCAGTGTTGGCCGACGAACAGTTTGAACCGTTTCGGCACTTTTGCCCAGAACAAATCCCGCCGATAAAACGAGCCCCTGCCCGACTTGTACTTGATAATCGCCCAGGAGTATATTCCGCCATCGCCCCCGGTTTTGTACCTGAGCATGAAACGAAATGTAATCGGCCCCAAAGTGTCGGGTTGAAGGTTGCCAGTTTATCCGTTCGCCGGGATCTTTTTCCGCCGTTAGGCCGATGCTGAACATTCGAGGGCGACTGTAGCGATAGCGGGCATAATACTGGCCAGAATTACCCAAATACCGAGTTGGCAGATTACCCTTTTTGTCAGGTTCAGCCCCTGAAAAGCCCTTTTGCTGTTCCAGAACCTGTTCGTAGCGGACAATTAGATAGTTATCCGTTGGATTCGGCAAAGCGCCGAACAAACCCGGTGTCCCGGCTACTGTAATGAAAGGCAGCAACCGGCGAATCGTTGGCAGATCGAAACCCGGTACAGCCTGTAGCTCATAAATGGATAACAGATCACCGAATTCGGCTCTATAAGCAGCCAGACTGCTTAATTGACGTTCAGAAAGTAGATACGTAGTCTCTAACTCGTCTCGGCTCGCCACGTTGAGATCGAGCGGATTTGCATATAGCTGCGTTAAGGCATCGTAGACAGACTGATAGTCAATACCTTCTGTTTGTACGGGGAACAGATCCTGAAGATATCGACTAATATCACCCGACCGATCCGCATTCCGACCAACAGATGTAGTTGATTGCGCAAAAACAGGAATAGCGGTCGCAAGTCCGACCGCTATCAGTAGATAAAGAGTTCGTAAAATTCCTTTTTGTTCAAGTACAGTACAGTTTGTCTTCGCCATAACTTGATCGCTAGAAAGTCTGCTAACAAGTGAGACGAAAACAACCCAATAAAGATACTATTCAAAATAAAAAATATACATATGTATGCAATTTGCTCATTAAGAGAAACGTCTTTTTAAGATTTCAACCAATTCACTGACCTCATCACTGCTCATATCCCACAGATACTGAGATGCATAGCGATAAGAAATCAGATCTAACGCCTGTCCATAGTTATTCAATGTATCAATTTCCTCGACAGCCTGATTGTAGGCGCTTGAGTTTCCGTTGAAAAGCTGATTGATAAACCGGAATTTCTGATTCAACGAAATACTCCGGGCAACACTCTCAATGGGTGCCCGATGGAAAGTTTCGGCAACAGTCGATGGTTCAGCAGGTACCGTGTCTCGCAATGTATCGTTCAGCGAAGGGGGCGTATCAACAGCAATAATTGGTTGTTTAACCTCAGTCGGGGTTGTAATTGCCCCTGTTTGCAACGGTGATGGTTGACTGATAGGCGCAACGGGTTCTGGTCCGCCCGACGTGCCATCGACAAATTTAGCCCCAGACGAACTGAAGTCATCTACTACTTCTGGAGCAGGTGTTAAGTCTGGTCGGGGTGGAATAGCTGGGCTAGTTGTTTCAGCTAACGATTCTATGGCTACTAGTGGCGCTGGCGGAACAGTAGATTCTATAGCTGTATCGAAAAATGAGCGGAGCGGGGCAGCAGGAATACTATCTGGTACATGACTGCGCAACAACACCGATACATCCATTGG
Source organism: Spirosoma litoris (assembly GCF_054776755.1). Lineage (NCBI taxonomy): Bacteria > Pseudomonadati > Bacteroidota > Cytophagia > Cytophagales > Cytophagaceae > Spirosoma > Spirosoma litoris. Next base: position 208,564 of record NZ_BAAHBI010000070.1, read on the forward strand.
CAATTTCTCCGAAAACTGAGCAACAAATTTGTCATATTGCTCAATTTCATGGCCTTTCTGGGTCAAGGCCTCATCCAGGTAAATCAGCGCCTGATTCACATAAATGAAGGATTTCCCATTCATCCGTTGGGTGATGTGCGCCGGAATGAACTGGTTGATCTTCGTATAACGCACTATTTGCTTAAGCGCAGCCGATGTTACCGTAAAATCGGGCTGTCCCCTTAGGAGATCATCAAAGTAAGAACGAGGGTCAAAAATCAGGATAATCGCGCGCCGGGTAGCATCCGCCAGAAGTGGTTCCAAATGCTCCCGTCGAACCGAAATATATTGCGACACCACATTCATAAAGTTCTGAAGAGCCTCCTGGACTTCCTCATTCGTAAAGTCAAAATAAGGACTCCGAAACTTTGCCGCATCGGCCTGCCACTTATCCGACAAACTACTGATAATAAACAGGTTAATTTGACTAATAGGGGTAAGCGAAAGAATTTGCTTACCATTCATAGTCGCATGCTGTTGATAGAAATCAGAGGCAATCCGACGAGCGTAGGATTTACTATATTCAGTAAGAGCGTTGGCGTTAAACTTGTTCGACATTAGGAAAAGCCTTTGTTTTGTAAATATATAACTTTCGGCTACAAACCGATTGGTGTCAATAAAGAAATCAAATGCAGCGGGATGCGCCCCATGATTTAAGCCCACAACGGGTAAACCATGTGGATAAATAAAACAATATTCATTCCTCTTGTTCACGGCAGGTTGCAATTGATTAACTAATCTTCTCAGTTTATTGCGTTTAACTAATGTTTATTGAACCCTCCCGACGACGCGAACCACCCCACCTACGCACAGGTTGGATTGAAGTGATTTGCGGCTCTATGTTTTCTGGTAAAACCGAAGAATTAATTCGTCGGCTTACACGGGCTCGTATTGCAAAACTGAATGTTCAAATCTTTAAACCTGCAATAGACACACGCTACCACGACGAAAATATCGTTTCTCATTCTGAAATGGCCATTCATTCAACTCCTGTGCAAACAGCGGGCCAGATTCTCGCGCTAGCCGGTGATTGTGATGTAGTAGGCGTAGATGAAGCCCAATTTTTTGATAAAGACATCACAACTATTTGTAATGAACTGGCCAATCAGGGAAAACGCGTCATAGTAGCTGGCCTGGATATGGACTTTTCGGGGCAGCCTTTTGGCTGTATGCCACAGCTCTTGAGCATTGCCGAATACGTCACGAAGGTCCATGCTATTTGTGTAGTCTGTGGCGATATTGCTCAGTACTCCTATCGACTCGTTCCGTCGAAAGAACGCGTACTACTCGGCGAAACCGACAGTTACGAAGCCCGCTGCCGACGTTGTTTTAACCTTGGCGACGAGGCTGGCCGAAAGGAGTGGGCCTACGAAAATATCACGAATGATGACTAGACGTATCTATATACAGATAAAAAAAGCAGGACTCAAGAAATCATTTTCTAAGTCCTGCTTTTTGTTGGTATTATTTTATTTATCATTCACTCAATATTTATCTTTTGGCCAAATTGGCGTATGGCAAACACATGTTAGTTACCAATCTGGCCAGTCAGTGGCAGTAGTTGGGACGAAACTATATGCAGCCACGCAGAATGGCTTTTTCTACTACGACAAAGCCACCAACGAAACGACCACGCTCAGTAAAACCTCAGGCTTAAGCGATGTCGGTATCAGTCGGCTCCTCTACTTAGCTGATCAGAAAAAACTGCTCATTGCCTACCGAAACGGCAATCTGGATCTTTTAACCTTGAACGATACTGGCGAACCAGGTGCCGTAATCAACATCAACACAATTGTCTCGGCCTCAACCTTACCAACAGCACGCGGTATCAACCACCTGAATCGTATTGATAATAATGCTTACCTCAGTACCGATTTTGGGTTGGTCGTTTTGGACTTAAGTAAGAACGAAATACGGGACACCTATTTTAGTCAACAAGCCGACGGTACCCCTCTGCCCATTTACCAAACAGCGGTCACTAACGATAGTCTATATGCGTTAACAGGTCCATCAAGTGCGACAAACACAGGCTTTAAACTCCGCGCGGTTCGCTTTGCCGCCAGTGTCAATATTGTTGACCCAGCCAACTGGCGAACAGTAATTGAACCCGGTACACAAGTCTCATCCATCGTAACCAATCAGGGACGGTTATCTGCCACGGTTAGTGGAACGGGCATTTATGAGCGCCAGAATGGGAAATGGACGCTAACGCAATCGCTGACGAATGCTATTATTCGGCAATTTCCAGCAACAACTGGTTTACTGTTAGCTACGGATAAAGCTATTACCTCGCCTGGTTCCGGCTCATTTTCAGGCTCACTCTTAACTGACCCACGGGAAGTTGTAGCCGATGGTAATACGGTATGGATTGCTGATACTAAAAATGGATTGCTGTTTGGAAATGCGGGCCAATTTCAGCGAATTGCTCCCGAAGGCCCAACCCGTGATTCGTTTGCTACTTTATACACGTATCCGCAGGCACTGGTAGCCTTACCTAATAGCCCCCTTGATGCCACATTATTAACTACCAGTCAGCCGCCTTATGAGCTTTTTTCAGTACCAGGTGGTCGGTGGGTTAATTCCTTACCAGCAGGATTAAGTTACGGCTTTAATTCGGCGGCCTATTTGCCCACTGAGCAGAAACTCTACCTGGGTAGTTTTGGCGGAGGCTTGTGGACTCAAACCGGAGGAGAAACACCGACACCTGTCACATTACCGGCGACTATAAGTCCCTATATCAGTAGCCTGGCTACTGATACCGATGGAAACTTGTGGCTAACAACGGGTAAAACACCTGCCTCGCAACAAGCAACTTTGCACGTTCGACGAACGGATGGCACATTCCAATCTTTTCCTATTGTTAGTCAAACAAACATTGTACAAACCGTTCCCGACGATAACGGCTTTCTCTGGCTTCGCCCCGATCTGGGCGGTGGGTTACTGGTTGTTGATCCCCAAAACAATCGTACCCGATTTCTGACGACGCAAACAGGGCAAGGAGGTTTGCTTTCCAATAGCATTCGAGCGTTAGTCAAAGACCGCAATGGATCAATCTGGGTAGGTACCGATCTTGGCCCAACTGTCTTTGACAGTCCATATGCAGCCTTCGACGCAACGATTGATGCTCAGCCTCCTCTACTCAATCGGCGACGATTGCTGGCCAATGAACTCATCACAGCTATTGCTGTAGACGGGGGCAACCGAAAATGGATAGGCACACAAAAGGGAATCTACCATGTTGCGGCCGATGGCTCACAGTTATTGGATACGTTCACGGCAGATAACAGTCCACTACCGAATAATCTTGTTCAGGCAATTGCCATTGAACCCACTACTGGCAAAGTATTTATCGAAACGGGTGCCTCAGGCAGTTCCAATGGATTGGTATCCTATCAGGGACCAGCTACAGAACCTGCCGAAGCGCTAGCTGAGTTGACTATTTTTCCAAATCCAGTTCGTCCTGATTTTAACGGCACAGTGGGTATTAATGGGCTTACCGAAAACGCAACGGTAAAAATCCTTGATGCCGGAGGTCAGTTAGTCTACGAAACCAAGTCACAAGGCGGTACCGCTATCTGGAATCTCCGCGATTATCGGGGCAGATCGGCACAAACAGGTATTTATTTAATTGTGGTCGTTACAGCCGATGGTTCAGAAGGACTTCGAGGGAAACTGGCGGTTGTACGCTAGTACTCTTCCAATTTAATTCTTACAGCAATCTGACTTGTTGACGGGATTGACTTTTC